>JBFHXL010000029.1:0-11474 GCA_041599035.1 Thiobacillus sp.
AAAGTATTCGAACGATATTCTGGGCAAGGTCCAGAAGATCGGTAACAACCTGGGCCTGCCTGGCCCCGCGTTGATGGACACGCTGGAGGGCCTGGAAGAGGACGTCGAGGCGGATACGGGCGTACCGGTCAAGCTGCCGCTGGACGTCGTCGGCGCAGAAGTATTGCTGATTACGCCGTCCGCAGACTTTTTCTCCGAGCCGCATGTGGAATCACTGATTGGCTACGCCAAAGTGTTTCACGCTGCCGGAATCAGTTGGACCTTGTCCTCGTACGCTTCCGAAGCGGGCAACTTCGGCCTCTTCAACGGCAATTACGAAACCATGCGCAACGTCGCCATGCGGATCCGCGACGAGGCGCTCAGGCTGGGCGCCAAGCGCATCGTGGTCGGCGAGTGCGGCCATGCCTGGCGCGTGGCATACAGCTTCTGGAATACGCTGACCGGCATTGGCTATGGCGGCAATGATCCCTTCTCGATCGAATTGCAGAAGCAGCTTGATCCGGCCTATCCGCAGCCCCAGCACATCTGTGAGCTGACGAATGACCTGGTCAAGGCCGGCAAGATCAAGGTTGATCCCTCGGCCAATGACGATCTGGTGGTCACCTTTCACGACTCGTGCAACGTCGCGCGTGCGTCCCGCATGGGTACCGAGCCGGGCGGTCAGTTCACCATTCCGCGCGAGTTGATCAAGGCGGTCGTGAACAATTTCCACGACATGGCGGAAGAAACGATCGGCGAGTCCACCTTCTGCTGCGGCGGTGGCGGCGGCGTACTGACCGACGACCTGCTGGAAGTCCGTGTCAAGGGCGCGTTGCCGCGCGTGACCGCACTCAATAACGTGGTCAAGGAACACCAGGTCAACTTCCTGGCCTTGATTTGCGCCATCTGCAAGGCGCAGTTCACCAAGGTTTTGCCCAAGTATGGCTTCGACATGAGCATGGTGGGCGGAGTACATCAATTGGTCAGCAAGGCAATCAAGCTGGATAACAATCCATAAGCGACTGATTGCGATTTATCTATCTTTAGTTACGTAGGCGTTAGGAGAACCAACATGGCTGTCACGACGAACAAAGCAAAAACCGAAGGCATTCAATGGCGTCGTTTTAAGGACGGCGAGAATGAGAGCAACTTCCGGACTTCGCAGGACAAGATCTTCCAGGCAGGCTGGACGCACAAATGCCCTGAGTACCTGCTTTCCACGCCGCCCTGCCAGGGTTCGTGCCCGGCCGGCGAAGATATCCGCGGCTATCTCAACATCGTGCGCGGTATCGAGAAGCCGCCCGCAGGCGTGACCTGGCAGGAATATGCATTCCGCCGCGTCACCGAAGCCAACCCCTTCCCCGGCGTGATGGGCCGCGTGTGCCCTGCACCGTGTGAATCCGGTTGTAACCGCAACATGGTCGAAGACCATGTTGGCATCAACTCGGTCGAGCATTTCATCGGCGACTGGGGTATTGAAAACAACATGGCCTACACGTCCACTGCTGCCGAAACCGGCAAGAAAGTGGCCGTGATCGGCGCCGGTCCTGCCGGCCTGGCCGCCGCCTACCAGCTGCGTCTGCGTGGTCATGGCGTCACCATTTTCGACGAGCACGAAGAGCTCGGCGGCATGATGCGCTACGGCATTCCCGGTTTCCGCACCCCGCGTGAAATGCTCGATGCCGAAATCAAGCGCATCATCGATCTCGGTGTCGAAACCCGCCTCAAGACCCGCATCGGCTCCGACATCAGCTTCGACCAGATCGACAAGGATTTCGATGCCATCTTCATGGCGATGGGTGCCCAGGCCGGTCGTCCGTTGCCGGTTCCCGGCGCCGAAGCGCCCAACTGCGTAACGGCTGTGGCTTTCCTGCGCGCCTTCAACGAAGGCCGTCTGCAGCACGTCGGTAGCCGCGTCGTGGTGATCGGCGGCGGCGATACCTCGATCGACGTCGCGACCGTTGCCCGTCGTCTGGGCAATGTCACCAAGTCCGGCACTGCGGATGATCGTCCGGAAGCCGTGATCGCCGGCCACATGGCGTCGGACGTCGCGTCGATCTCCGCTCGCGAAGGCGCAGAAGTGGTGCTGGTGTCGCGTGCCACCATGGACAAGATGGCTGCCAACAAGCATGAAATCGAGCATGCACTGCAGGAAGGCATCGAAATCATCGGCGGCGTGACCCCGGTTGCCGTGGTCGTTGACGCCAACGGCCGTGCCACCGCGCTGCGCGTGGCCGACTTCGTGATGGAAGGCAAGGAAACCAAGATCGTCGAAGGCACCGAGCGCGATATCGAAGGTGACCTGATCGTCTCCGCGATCGGCCAAGGCGTGGACTTCACCGGCCTGGAGCAGTTCAACAACAACAACGGCCTGATGAAGGCCGACAAGAACTACCGCTTCCCCGGCAGCGAAAAGGTCTTCGTCGGCGGCGACGTGCTGCGTCCGCATCTGCTGACGACCGCGATTGGTCATGCAGCCATTGCAGTCGATGGAATCGATGCCTTCCTGAAAGGCAAGAAAGAACTCGACAAGCGTCCGAAGGTGGATGTCCATCACTTTGATGAAATCCGCAAGTGGCTGGAGACCGGCCACGAGTACAACGGCGAGCTTCACGGTGAGATCTGGGGCACCAGCGAGCGCAAGGACATCCTGCATAACTTCGAAGACCGCTCGGCACGGCACATCATTCCGCACGACGACCTGTTCCTGGGGCATTTCCCCAAGGTTGAGCGTCATATTCGCGAAGTGAAAGTGCTCGACAAGGAAGGCGCCCTCGGCAACTTCGAAGAGCGTCTGCAGCGTCTTTCCGACAAGGATGTCGTCGATGAAGCCAAACGCTGCATGTCCTGCGGCCAGTGCTTCGAGTGCGACAACTGCGTGGTCTACTGCCCGCAGGTTGCCGTGTTCAAGGTGAAGAAGAAGGACAACCCCACGGTGGGCCGTTACGTCGACACCGACTACACGCGCTGTATCGGTTGCCACATTTGTGCCGATGTCTGCCCGACCGGCTACATCATCATGGGTATGGGTGACTAAATCGTGACTGGCAAGCTGAAACGTCTTCTTGCTTTGGGTGCGGTTGCGCTGACAACGGCAAGCCTTGCTTGGGCCGGGTCTGAGACTCAGCCCAGTGTCAGCGGTGCGCCCAAGCCGGTCATCACAAAATCCGTCAAGGCTGAGCAGTGTGTAGAAGATACGGATTACATGCGGCGTAACCACATGAAGGTTCTCAATGGCCACCGTGACAAGACGGTGCTTGAAGGGATCCGGACCAAGAAGTACAGCCTGAAGGAGTGCATCAACTGCCACGCGAGCGAAAAGACAGGCAGCGTGGCAGCCTCCAAGGATGACTTCTGCGTCAGTTGCCACAGCTATGCGGCGGTCAAGATCGACTGTTTCGAATGCCACTCCACCAAGCCCAAGGGCTCGATGGCCATGCATCCGCTGAATGCTGAAACAGCACACTTGAAACATGCGCTCGCTGCAAACGCCGACGTCAAGGTGAGTGCCGAAGAGATGGCTGGGGTTGCCCAATGAGCGAACTACAATCGAACTCTGATAACACGCTGAACGCCCCCGATCGGCGCCGCTTTATCGGTGCCGCGTCGGCAGCGACTGCGGGACTGGTCATTGCACCTGGCATCATGCTGATGGAAGTGGCGCATGGACGCCCGGAAGAACAGGCGGCAAGCAGCGCGGTGCGCTGGGGCATGCTGGTCGATGCGACCAAGTGCGCAAGCGGATGCGATGACTGCGTGTCGGCCTGCAGCACCGAAAACGGCTGGACCCCGGTGGCCGAGAGCGCGCACCCCAAACAGGCACCGCAGTGGATTCGCAAGTTGGAGTTGCAGGATCCGCTGACGCAGATGGAAACCAATCTGCCGATGATGTGCCAGCATTGCGCGGATGCGCCCTGTGTCGATGTCTGCCCGACCGGCGCATCGTTCAAGCGCGCCGACGGCATCGTGCTGGTCAACCGCCACACCTGCATCGGCTGCCGGTATTGCATGATGGCGTGTCCCTACAAGGCGCGTTCTCTGGTGCATGAGCCGCTGAACGATACCCAGAAAGCGGATGTGCCGCGTGGCATGGGTTGCGTCGAATCCTGCACCCTGTGCGTCCAGAAAATCGATCGTGGCGATGGCAATACCGCGTGTGCCGAAGCGTGTACCGCTGCTGGCCACGATGCCCTGCTGTTCGGCGACATGAACGATCCTGAGAGCGAGATTTCCAAGCGTTTGCGCGAACTGCCGACCAAGCAGGTGCGCGCCGACCTGAACCTCAATCTCGGCGTTCGCTATCACGGAATCTAAATCAACATGGCAAGCATTACTTTCCGCGAAGTTGAAGGCAGCAGCCTGAAATACTGGATGCTGTTCGGGATCCTCGGCCTGTTCGTGCTGTTTGGCGCACTGGCCTGGAATCATATGCACCACTACGGTCACGTCGTGACCGGCATGGACAACCAGATCGTCTGGGGGTTGCCGCACGTGTTCGCGGTGTTCCTGATCGTGGCGGCCTCGGGTGCGCTGAACGTGGCCTCGATCGCATCGGTCTTCAACAAGCCGATGTACAAACCCCTGGCACCGCTGTCGGCCATTCTGGCACTGGCGCTGATGCTGGGCGGCTTGCTGGTGCTGGTGCTCGATCTGGGACGCTCCGATCGCCTGATCGTTGCCATGACGCATTTCAACTTCAAGTCGATGTTCACCTGGAACGTGTTCCTGTATTCGGGCTTCTTCGGTCTGGTGGGCGCGTACCTGTGGACGATGCTGGATCGCAACGTCAAGACCTACTCCAAGGCAGCGGGAACCGCGGCCTTCATCTGGCGCCTGACCCTGACGACCGGTACCGGTTCGCTGTTCGGTTTTCTGATTGCGCGTGAGTTGTATGGCACCGCGATGCTGGCACCGATGTTCATCATCATGTCCTTCGCCTATGGTCTTGCCATTTACCTGATGGTGCTGGCTGCAGCCTATGCCTGGACCGGCCGTGCCCTCGGCGATGCGGTGATGATGCGACTGAAGAGCCTGCTGGCTGTGTTTGTCGCAGCGGTGCTGTACTTCGTGGTGGTGCATCACATGACCAACCTTTACTTCACCAAGTATCACGCGGTTGAAGCCTTCATCCTGCGCGACGGCGGTCTTTTCACCACGCTGTTCTGGGTCGGCCAGATCCTTATCGGCTGCGTGGCGCCGCTGCTGATTCTGCTGAGTGGCCTGGGCAAGCAGCGCAGCTGGATCATGATTGCATGTGCGCTCGTGATCGTGGGCGGCATCGCGCAAATGTACGTCACCATCATCGGTGCGCAGGCCTTTCCGCTCGACATGTTCCCCGGGCTGAACGAAAAGAGCAGCTTCTTTGACGGCGAAGTGCACAGTTATGCACCCAGCATGCCCGAGTTGTTCCTCGGCCTGGGCGGTGTTGCAATCGCACTGCTGGTGACCACCTTTGCAGTCAAGCTGTTGCGTCTGCTGCCAGCCAGCCTAGACGACGCAACGGTCGCCAAACTGGAACATTGATGCTTAACCTGCCGGGCGTTCGCCTGGCAGGGGATCGTCCGGCATGAACCATGCAAGCCCCAACGAACGATTCATCCAGACTTGGGGCGCCACTGTCCCACCAGCGGTCTTCGCTCTTTCACGAGGATGAAACCTCATGAAAGCTCGTATGCCCCGCGTCTTCATTTCCGCTGCGCATAAATCCTCCGGCAAGACCACGCTGACGCTCGGCCTCTGTGCCGCGCTGCAGGCGCGAGGTCATGCAGTGCAGCCGTTCAAGAAAGGCCCCGATTACATCGACCCGCTGTGGCTGGGAATGGCGGCACAGCGCCCGTGCTACAACCTCGATTTTCACATGATGCAGCGCGCCGAGATCGAGCAGCAGTTTGCGTGCAAGGCGGCCAATGCGCGTGTCAGCCTGATTGAAGGCAACAAGGGCCTGTATGACGGACTGGACCTGGACGGCAGCAACAGCAATGCAGCGCTGGCGAAACTGCTCGGCACCCCGGTCGTGCTGGTGATTGACGCCCGCGGAATGACGCGTGGCGTGGCCCCGCTGATACTGGGTTACCAGGCCTTTGATCCGGATATCCGGATCGCGGGGGTCATTCTCAACAATCTCGGCGGCAGCCGCCACGAATCGAAATTGCGTGCGGTGATCGAGCATTACACCGATGTTGAAGTCCTCGGCGCAGTGCAGCATGAAGCCGGCATGCAGATCGCCGAACGGCATCTTGGGCTGGTTCCGGCCAACGAGCAGCATGCCGCGCTGGCGAGCATTCGGCATGTTGGCGAACGGGTGGCGGCACAAGTCGACCTCGAGCGTCTGCTGGCGATTGCCGACAGTGCTGCGGAGCTCGCCCTTCCCGCCGCCGCGGTCGCGGAAGAGCCCGCCCAGAGGGTGCGCATTGGGATTGCGCATGATCAGGCGTTTGGCTTTTATTACAACGAAGACCTCGACAGCCTGCAAGCGGCCAACGTGGAGTTGATCGAGATCGACACCTTGCATGCGCCGGTGTTGCCGGAGCTCGACGGGCTCATAATCGGCGGCGGCTTTCCCGAAGTGTTCATGGCCGAGCTCGAGGCCAACACGCCCCTGCGCACCCAGATTCGCCGGGCCATCGAGGCCGGGTTGCCCACCTATGCCGAATGCGGCGGGCTGATGTATTTGTCGCGCAGCCTCGACTGGAACGGGCAGACACGTCAGATGGTCGGCGTGGTGCCGGGCGAGTCCGTGATGCACGCGCGCCCGGTCGGCCGTGGCTATGCGCGCCTGCAACCGAGCGCTGATGCCCGTTGGCAGGAAACCGCGAGCATTCCCGCGCATGAATTTCATTATTCGAGCTTGGAAAACCTGCCTGCTGACTCCATATATGCCTATCAGGTGGAGCGCGGTCACGGCATTGATGGCCGGCATGATGGCTATCAGCAATACAATCTGCTGGCCGGTTACGTGCATCGTCGCGGCACCGGCGCACAGGGCTGGATCGCGCCGTTTTTGAACCAGGTGCGTGCGCACAAGGCGCGCGCGGCCGCTTAATTTTCAGAGGACATCCCATGATCAAGATCACCGATGCTGCCGCCGAGCAGATTCGCGTTGCCTCCAACAACCCCGATGTCTCCGGCATGGTTCTGCGCGTGGCCGCCTATCAGGAGGACGACGGCAACGTGAACTTCGGCATGGGTTTCGACCAGGAACGCGAGGCCGACGAGCAGCTGATCTGCAATGGCATCCAGATTCTGATTGCCGCATCCAGTACGCCTTACCTGCAGGGGGTGACGCTCGATTTCGTCGAAATGAGCCCGGGCGACATGCGGTTTATTTTCATCCCGCCGTATTCCGCTGACGACGAATCCGAATCCGGGTCTGAGTCCGGACCCGAAACCGATACTGCCGCCGAGTAAACACCATGGATTATCTGCCCATTTTTCTCGACCTGCGCGGGCGCAACTGCCTGGTAGTGGGTGGATCCGAGACCGCAGCACGCAAGGCCGAACTGTTGCTGCGCGCGGGTGCGCATGTCGAAGTGGTCGCGCCCGAATTGCATGAATCCTTCGGGCAATTGCCGCACGCAGACCGTGTGCGCCGGGTTGCGGAGGCTTTCAGCCCTGACCTGCTCGACGGCAAGGATGCGCTGATTGTGGTCGAGTCTGATGCAGCCATCGCCGCGCCGATCGCCGATGCTGCGCGGGCACGGCACATCCCGGTCAATGTGGCGGACAAGCCTGCGCTGTGCAGCTTCATCCTGCCATCGATCATCGACCGCTCGCCGATCATGGTGGCGGTGTCCAGCGGGGGGGCGTCTCCCGTGCTCGCACGGATGTTGCGCGCTCGGCTGGAAACCCTGATCCCCGCCGCCTATGGACGCTTGAGCGCGCTGGCTGGTCGGTACAAGGGCCGCGTGCGCGAGGCGATCAAACCGCAACAGCGCCGCGCCTTCTGGGAAAAGGTCTTTCTGTCTCCGGTGGCTGAAATGGTGTTTTCCGGGCGCGATGTCGAAGCCGAGGCACAGCTCGACGCCATGATCAAGGAAGGCGCCGATCACGATATCGGACACGGCGAGGTGTATCTGGTGGGGGCTGGCCCGGGCAATCCCGATCTGCTGACGTTCCGTGCCCTGCGGCTGATGCAGCAGGCCGATGTCATCGTCTATGACCGCCTGGTTTCGCCGCCGATTCTCGATATGTGTCGGCGCGACGCCGAGCGCATCTACGTCGGCAAGGAGCGCGACGACCACGCGGTGCCGCAGGAGGAGATCAACCTGATGCTGGTGCGCCTGGCCAAGGAAGGCAAACGCACCCTGCGCCTGAAGGGGGGGGATCCCTTCATCTTCGGTCGCGGCGGCGAGGAAATCGAAACCCTGGTCGAGCATGGCGTGTCGTTCCAGGTGGTGCCCGGGATCACGGCGGCAGCCGGCGTGGCGTCCTACGCCGGCATTCCGCTGACGCATCGAAATTATGCGCAGTCGGTCGCGTTCGTCACCGGACATCTGAAGGAAAACACCTTCAACATGAACTGGGAAGGCATTGCCCGCCGCGATCAGACCATCGTCATCTACATGGGGCTGAAGGGCCTGCCCCTGCTGTGCGAGGCGCTGATCAAGCATGGCCTGACGGCCGACACGCCGGCGGCGATCGTGCAGCATGGCACCCTGCCCACGCAGCGCGTCATCACCGGCGACCTCAACACGCTGCCGGCGTTGGCAGAAGAAGCCGGGCTCAAGGCGCCCACCCTCATCATCGTCGGTCATGTCGTCAAGCTGCGTGAAAAGCTCGGCTGGTATCAGCCTGAATTGCACAGCGAACAGTCCCATCGCACCCCGCTCGAGGCGGTGGATCACTTGCGCTGATTCGTTCGGTCGATACCCGGTTTCAGGACCGGCCGGCGGCCGAGGTGCCGGGTCGAAAGCCGGCGCGCTCAGACGTGTGCCTCATTCAGCATGTCCCTTCACGCACTTGCTTACGTGGCGCGCCATGCTGTTTGCCAGCTCACGTTCTCCCACCAGGACATCCACGCCGTGTTCGCGCCGCAGCAGCGCAGCCTCGTCTTCACAATGGCTGCGCACCAGGATGTGGATGCGCGGATTGAGTGTGCGGGCGATCTCGATCATTTTGCGTGCCTGGAAGGCGTCGGGAATGGCGATGACCAGCATCAATGCGCGTGCGATGTGCGCCTGGATCAGGACGGCTGGTTCTGAAACGTCCCCGACTACGGCGGGAATGCCGCGGCTGCGCAGTTTCTCCACAGCCTCGCGCTGCTGTTCGGCAACCACATAGGGCTTGCCCTGCGCATCGAGGGCTTCCGCGACATGACGGCCGACGCGGCCGTATCCTCCCAGTACGATGTGGCCGGTAAGCGTGTGCGACGTAACGTTGGCGGGCAGTTCGGCCAGCGGGTCGTCACGCTGTTCCAGTTTGCGCGCCAGTTTCGAGCGTGCGCGGATCCACGTCTGTGCAGGCTCGATGACCGTAAACACCAGCGGATTGAGCGCAATCGAAATAAGTGCGCCGGCCAGAATGAGGCTTTGCCCCTCGGCAGGCAGCACACCGAGCATGACGCCCAGTCCGGCCAGGATGAAGGAGAATTCGCCGATTTGCGCGAGGCTCGCCGAGACGGTCAACGCGGTATTGAGCGGGTAGCGGAACGCCAGTACCAGCAGAAACGCCGCCAATGACTTGCCGAACACGATGATGGCCACCACGGCGAGTACGTGCAGCGGCTGTGCCAACAGCACGCGCGGATCGAACAACATCCCGACCGAAACGAAAAAAAGTACGGCAAAGGCGTCGCGCAGCGGCAGCGTTTCCTCAGCAGCACGGTAGCTCAACGCCGATTCGCGCAGTACCATGCCCGCGAAAAACGCACCCAGCGCAAAGGAGACGCCGAACAGCACGGACGAGCCGTAGGCGATGCCGAGCGCTGCGGCCACCACGCACAGCGTGAACAGTTCGCGCGAGCCGGTGCGGGCGACCTGCCACAACAGCCAGGGAAACACGCGCCGCCCGACAATCAGCATCAGCCCGATGAACAGCGCGACCTCCCCGAGCGTGATCGCCAGTGTGGCCAGCAGCGAATGACCGCTTGATGCTGCTTCGGGGGCGTTGCCGAACACCTGGGCCAGCGGCGGCAGCAATACGAGCACCATCACCATCACCAGGTCTTCCACGATCAGCCAGCCGACTGCGATGCGGCCGTTCGGCGTGGCCAGCGCACCCTGGCTTTCCAGCGCCTTCAGCAACACCACCGTACTGGCGACCGACAGCGACAGGCCGAACACGATGCCGGCCATCAGATTCCAGCCCCACCAGCTGGCCAACGCCATGCCCATCGCAGTCGCCACGGCAATCTGGACTACGGCGCCGGGCAGGGCGATCTTCTTCACCGACAGCAGATCGTCGAGCGAGAAATGCAGGCCCACGCCAAACATCAGCAGCATGACCCCGATTTCCGCGAGTTGGCCCGCGAGCGCGGTATCCGCCACGAAGCCCGGGGTGAAGGGGCCGATCACGATGCCGGCCAGCAGATAACCGACCAGTGCGGGAAGCCGCAGGCGAACGGCAATGAAACCGAAAATCAGGGCCAGGCCGAGCGCGGCGGCAATGGTGCTGATGAGTTCAACGCTGTGGGGCATGGCAGGTGAGCAAACGGCGCTTCAGCGGACATGAAAAGTTCAGTGTACTGGAAGAAAATTCATTTCCCGGCGCGCTTGTCGTCACGTGGAGGCTGACCCTTTCGCGCGTCGCGTTTAGAATGAAGGACGACCTTATCAGGTAAGCGTCCCTTATGACCACAACACTCACCATCGACGGTAACGAAGCCGTTGCCCGCATGGCCTATCTCGGCAATGAGGTCATTGCGATCTATCCCATCACGCCGGCATCCAACATGGGCGAGTGGGCGGACGAATGGGCTTCGCAGGGCAAGCCCAACCTGTGGGGTGCGGTGCCCAAGATCATCGAGATGCAGTCGGAAGCCGGTGCCGCCGGCGCGTTGCATGGCGCGCTGACGACGGGTGCGCTGGCCACCAGCTTCACCGCCAGCCAGGGGCTGCTGCTGTTCATCCCCAATCTGTACAAGATCGCCGGCGAATTGACGCCGTTCGTGCTGCACGTGGCGGCACGCGCACTGGCAACGCATGCGTTGTCGATCTTTGGCGATCACTCGGATGTCATGGCCTGCCGCGCCACCGGCTGCGCGCTGCTGGCATCCAACTCGCCGCAGGAGGCGCAGGACCTCGCGTTGATTGCGCAGGCGGCGACGCTGGCAGGACGCATACCGGTGATCCATTTCTTCGACGGTTTCCGCACCTCGCATGAAGTGGCGAAGATCGTCGCGGTGGAAGCGGACACCGTGCGTGCCATGCTCGACGCCGACCCCATCGCCGCGCACCGCGTACGTGCACTCTCGCCCGAGCATCCGGTGCTGCGTGGCACCTCGCAGAATCCGGACGTGTTCTTCCAGTCGCGCGAACGCGTCAATCCGTTCTATGACG
>JBFHXL010000030.1:0-11474 GCA_041599035.1 Thiobacillus sp.
AGACGCAGGTTGTGCAGGGACAGCACCGAGATGCCCAGCCCCGCCATGACGGCCTGCTTGATCGCCTCGCTGCTCCCCAACTCCATATAGGGCTGAATGGTCAGTCCGTGTTCGGCAAACAGCCGGTTGCGTGCCGCCCGTGTGCCCGAACCGGGCTCGCGCGACAGAAAGCGTTCCTGCAACAGCCGCGCCAGCGGAATCTGTTTCTCGTTTACGAGGGGGTGGTCTGGCGCCGCCACCACGACCAGTGGGTTGTCGAGAAAGAATGCGGCCTCCAGATCGAGATTTTCAGGCAGGGTGCCCATGATCACCAGATCATCCATATTGCCTTCCAGCCGTTCGATGACCCGTGTCTGGTTGGTGACGGTCAGGCGGGGCTCGACCGCCGGATGTTCGCGCAAAAAGGCACCGAGCAGGTGGGGCATGAAATATTTCGAGGTGGTGATGGCAGCGAGGTTGAGCGGACCTCTTACGCCTTCCTCCATGCCGGTCATGTCCTCGTCCAGTACCCGCAAGCGATCAAGGACATCGCGACAGGCCTCGAACAATTCCTTGCCGACTTCCGTCAGAAAAATGCGTTTGCCCATTTGTTCGACCAGGGGCATGCCTACGCTTTCTTCCAGGCGCTTGACCTGAATCGATACCGCCGGCTGTGACAGAAACAGTTCTTCAGCAGCCCGGGTGAAGCTCAAATGCCGTCCGAGACTGTGGAAGATGCGCATCTGATGCAAGGTGACGTGACGCAGCTTCATTCATTTACTCCTGTTTATGAATTCTATCTAAACAATTTACTTTAGTTCAATAACCGGCCTGTTTATAGTCGCAACTGTCGGGATCCCGATGTGGCCTGTACGCAGCGCGCGGGGCCTGGACGTTGATACGGACCGCTTTATGTCTTGCCGGATCACAGGCGACAGCGGCTCGACAGAAAAAACCGGCCGTAGGCTTGCGGCGCTTTTGAATCAGGAGACAGGCATGACTGAACCACAACTCTCATCGGCATGGCGTGTGCAACAACAGCCCCCTCTGCTGACACGACGCTTCGAGTTTGGCACTTATGCCGAGACCCGCAAGTTCCTCGACGAGTTGGCGACCCTGTCCGATCGTCGAGGCTATTACCCGGATTTGAACTTCGGCAAGTCGCATGTCAGTGTCAGCATCGCTGCGCGTGACGATCGCCTGGGCGATGCGGAGTTTGGTTTTGCCAGTCAGGCAGATGCCCTGGCTGGCAAGGCGGCGTACTGAGATGCCTGGTTTGTTGGCCAGCAGGTCCCGCTTCAAGGGTGGGCGTCGCCTTGATCCCGTTGGCACCCGCCCCCGTGGCTTGGCATGTCTGTTTGCCGCGCCGTGGGGTGAATTGATCCTGGGCGATGATCCCGTGCCGGGGGCGCTGCTGTTGCTTGGCTATGCGTTGCTGCTTCTGGTGTTTGCGTCTATGAGGGTACCGCCGATATTGGGTATCGGGTTGGGCTTGCTTCTGCTTGGCAGCGTGGCCGTGTTCCGTGCCTGGTCGTGGTGCCGCGATACCAGGTGCGGCGAACAGGCGTGAGGCGTCCAGTAGGTCCTCATATCCTCAACGGCGTTGTTCGGGGGGGCGTCAGGTTCCGGTCAGTTCCAGGTTGCGTGACGACCAATTGAGCACAGCGGTGCGCAAATGCATCTTGCGCGCCAGAGTCGGGAATTCACTCTGGATGGCCTGGGCCGTGAACTCGGTGGCGAAGCGCGCCTTCAAATCAGCCCGGGCGCGGTCCATGCCCACTTCATGATAGGGCGATGAGGCCAGAACCAGGAAACCGTCATCCGGTATGCGGCCGGTCTGCATGTTGTTGAGGATGATGCTTGCCGCCTTGCGGATCGGGTCGGCCAGATTGGGGCTGTAAGGTCCGATGATCAGCGCCAGATTGGGTGTGTGCAGGAAATCAAAGCCACGGCCGATGCAGATCATCCATTCCCGATGTTCAATATCGAGGGTGCGCTTGAGGCCGCGTACGTGGGCGATGTGTTTGAGGTTGCCGGCAAGCAGAGGCAGCAGGTCCTCGCGCATCTGTGCCGACATATCCGGATAGAGCTTGATCAGCCAGGGCAGCAGGGAGTCAGCCTGATTGGTCGATAACTCGGCCAGACTCAGCTTGTCGCCGTCGCGGCCATGCAGGACCAGTGCGTCCTCGTCGGTTTCAAAGCCACACAGGATCGGGTAGACCGTGGCGTGGCCATGGCCGAACATGAATTCCATCTGTTCCTTGATCGCATGGGTATGCGCGATCACCGCCTCGGTATCGTAGTTGAAACCCGCGCAGCCGCGGCTCGGATCGCCCTTGGAATAGTGATACGTGATCAGCACCAGAATCTGGCGCCCGGCGCCGACAATCTGCTCGACGTGGTGGGCGAGCGTTTCGTTCAGGTGCGGCCAACCCAGGTCAAAGCGCCCCCCCAGATTGCGGAATGGCTGGATGATGCCGGGTGGGGTTTGGGTGGCCACGGGGATGTTGATCCGCCCATCCATGCACTTGAGCGCGATGATGTCGGTGGGGTGGATGGCCAGGTAACGCTTGCGTGCGAGGTAGCTTTCCGGGCTGGTGAATTCGCTGGAATAGCGTTGGGCGAGATTGATAACCCAGTCGATACGTTCCTGAATGGGCTTGCTGTGTATGTCCATGATATTTTTCGTGGGGAGGCGTCAGCCAGTCGATGCCGGATATCGAAGTTTACGCCGATCACTCGTCACAGCAGGAAACCCGAAGCGTTGAGAACAACCAGAGTGTAACCCGGCTGCGCGTGCATTCGCTGGTCGAGTGCGGCCAGGCTCAGCCGGCCCGGGATGCCGTATTGTCCTTGCTGACGGCGGCCAGGATGCCCTGCAACAAGGCAATCGGCGTGGGCGGGCAGCCCGGTATTTCGACATCGACCGGGATGACGTTGGAAACCTTGCCGCAGGTGGCGTAGTTCTCGCCGAACATGCCACCGGTGCAGCCGCAGTCGCCCATGGCGACCACCCACTTCGGTTCCGGGGTGGCGTCGTAGGCGCGTTTCAGCGCGACTTCGAGGTTGCGCGAGACCGGGCCGGTGACCAGCAGCATGTCGGCATGGCGGGGGCTGGCAACGAACTTCACGCCCATGCCCTCGATGTTGTAATGCGGTCCGTTGATGGCGTGGATTTCCAGTTCGCAGCCATTGCAGGATCCGGCGTCGACATGGCGGATCGCCACCGACTGGCCGAATATCTTGAGGATTTCCGCGTGCAGTTCCTGTTCGCGGGTGCGCAGCGCAAGGTCGGGCTGGGGCGTCGGTTCGGAGACGAAGCCAGTCTTGAGGATTTTCTGCAGGATCAGGTGTGTGGCCATTTTTCAGTAAAGGGTAAAGGGAGAAGGGTGGGGTGCCGGTTTTACCCTTTACCCTTTTCGCATTTCATAAGTCCGATCCGCTGTAGGACAGGTTGAACGATTTGTTGATGAGCGGGAAGTCGGGAACGATGTTGCCCAGTATCCCCACTTCCAGCAACGGCCAGTTCTGCCATGACGGGTCATGCGGATGCACCCGGTCAAGTTTGCCATCCGCTCCGATGCGCACCGCCACCAATACTTCGCCGCGCCAGCCTTCCACCCAGCCGAGGCCTTCGCACATGTCCTGAACCGGCCTGAGCGCGGTGTGAATGTCCCCCGCCGGCAGGCGTGCGAGAAGGTCGCGGATCAGACGCAGCGATTCATGGATTTCGCTGAAGCGCACTTCGGCACGCGCCAGCACGTCGCCGCTGCGCTGCGTGGCCATGCTGACGTCGAGCTGGTCGTAGGGCGCCTGCGGAAACTGGGCACGCGCGTCCCAGGCCTGCGCGCTGGCACGGCCGGCCAGACCGGTGAGGCCGAGCTTCGCCGCGAGGGCGGGCTTGCAGATGCCGGTGTTGGCAAAGCGGTCCTGCAGGGTGGCGTGGTCGTCGTAGATGGCCTTGAGCGAGTTCACCTCCATCTCGAGGCGGTCGGCCTCGGCTGTGAGTTCCGTCATGCCGTCGCCGCTGATGTCCACTGCCACGCCGCCGGGCACGATGCTGTCGAACAGGTAGCGGTGGCCGAACAGTTTTGCGGTGAGCCGCAGCCAGTCTTCCTTCAACCGCCAGAACTGCATGAAGCCGAAGGCCAGGGCGACGTCGTTGCCGAGGTAGCCGAGGTCGCCCAGATGATTGGCGATGCGCTCGATTTCCAGAAACAGTGCGCGCAGCCACACGGCGCGGTCGGGCACCTGACTTCCGGTGGCGGTTTCCACCGCCATGCAGTAGGCCCAGGCGTAGGCGATGTGGGAGTCGCCGGAGACACGTCCGGCAAGTTTGGCGCCGGTATCGAGATCCATCCCCTCGAAGCGCTTTTCCGTGCCTTTGTGGGTGTAGCCCAGGTGCTGCTCCAGCCTGAGAACGCGCTCGCCGATGACGGAAAAGCGGAAATGCCCCGGCTCGATGGTGCCGGCATGGATGGGGCCGACCGCGATCTCGTGCACGCCGTCGCCTTCGACGCGGATAAAGGGGTAAACGTCGGAATCGTGCGTGGCGGGCAGGGTGGTATCGAAGTCCTTGCGCAGCGGGAAGACATTCGCCGGCCAGGCATTGTGACGCAACCATTTGCGGTCATCCACCGCGTTGCTGGCGGTGATGCCGAGCAGGTCGAAGGTCGCGCGCTGCATGCGGTCGGCCTGCGGGAAGATGTGCGCAAGGTCGGGGTAGGCCGGTGATTCTTCCGGCAGGGCGCAGGTCACCCAGACCAGCCCGGCGCTGGTGAGCAGGGCGGTGTGGATGGCGAAGCCGCGGCCCAGGTGGCGATTGTCCGATCCCCACAGGGCGATGAGCTGTCCGCCTTCTTCCTTGACCGCGCGTGCCAGCGCGAGCAATTGCCCGGCTTCCATGCGGCCGCGCCAGATGTGCTTGCCGAGGGGGTCAAGATGCCAGTCTTGTTCGCCGATTTTCATTTGACTTGGAAACCGTAGTTGGGCGCACCCGTGGGTGCGTTTGGATGGGTGTCTGCCGCGAAGCAACGACGCTGCAGGCTCATGCCTGCAAGGAGGCGCGAGAGCGAAGTCGTTGCCGCTTTAGCGGCTTTACGAATCCGGCCTACTTCTTGCGGGTACAAAGGCAGGCGCACGGCCGGACGTGCCAGCGGGTGCGCAGCGCACTCATCCAAGCGGTGAAGATCAACAAGTTCAGAACAGCCAGTATTCATACGATTCTCATTCTAAGAAACTGAGCGGTCAACTGCGGTTTCCGGGTCTAGCCTCCCAGTAGTTGCGCTGCCTGCCGGTACCAGGCGGCGAGATAGGGCGGAATGAACAGGCCCAGCATCAGCACCAGGCCCAGATGCAGGAAGACCGGTGTCAGTGCGGGCTGGTAGGGCAGCTTCTGCGATTCGGTCTCGCCGAACACCATCGGCTGCACCTTGCCAAAGATGGAAGCAAACGCCACGCCCAGTGCCAGCAGCAGGAAGGGCGTGGCCCAGGGGTGATCGTGCATGGCGGTGGTGATGATGAGGAACTCGCTGGCGAACACGCCGAACGGCGGTACGCCGAGGATGGCGACGGTGCCCAGCATCAGTCCCCAGCCGATGGTGGGGTTGGTCTTGATCAGCCCACGAATGCCGCTCATCAATTGCGTGCCGGCTTTTTGCGTGGCATGGCCGACGGCGAAGAAGATGGCTGACTTGGTGAGCGAGTGCATGGTCATGTGCAGCAACGCGGCAAAGTTAGCGACGGCGCCGCCCATGCCGAAGGCGAAGGTGATGAGGCCCATGTGCTCGATCGACGAGTAGGCGAACATGCGCTTGACATCGGTCTGGCGCTTGATCAGGAAGGCGGCGACGATCACCGAGAGCAGGCCGAAGCCCATCATCAGGTTGCCTGCCATCTCGTTGTCGAGCGCGCCGTCGACCAGCACCTTGGAACGCATCACCGCATACAGGGCGACGTTGAGCAGCAGCCCGGACAGCACGGCCGACACCGGGGTCGGGCCTTCGGCGTGGGCGTCCGGGAGCCAGCTGTGCAGCGGCGCCAGGCCCACTTTTGTGCCATAGCCGACCAGCAGGAAGACGAACGCCAGCGACAGCACCGTCGGCTCCAGTTCCGTCTTGACCTCATCCAGGTGGGTCCACAAGAGCGCGGTGCCGCCCGATCCCAGCACTTTTTCCGCGGCGAAGTAGAGCAGGATGGTGCCGAACAGCGCCAGCGCGATGCCGACCCCGCACAGGATGAAATACTTCCACGCTGCCTCCAGCGAGGCCGGAGTGCGGTACAGCGACACCAGCAGCACGGTGGCGAGCGTCGCCGCCTCCATCGCCACCCACAGGATGCCCATGTTGTTGGTGGTCAGGGCCAGCAGCATGGCAAAGATGAAGATCTGATAGCTGCTGTGATAGAGGCGCAGGCGCTTGTCATTGAGCTTGCCGTGTTCCTGCTCGATGCGCATGTAGGGACGCGAGAACAGGGCGGTGGTGAACGCGACGAAAGCGGTCAGCGCGACCAGAAAAACGTTGAACGAGTCGATGAAGAACCAGCCGTTGCCGACGATCATCGAGCCGTTCTCGACGATGCGGTGCGTCAGCAACGCGGCCGCCAGCAGCGTCAGCAAGCTGAACAGCGCGTTGATCTCAGGCGAATGTTTCCGGCAGCCCCACAGCGCCAGGAAGATGCCGCCGGTCAGCGGGATGCCGAGTAGCCAGAAAATTTCCATTATGCTTTTTCCAAACCGCAGTTCATTAACCACAGGGTTGCAGAGACATCCAGAAAACCAGGCGTCTGCTTATCGTGCCGCGGGTGCAGCGTGCGCATGAAATACCCAGTCCGCTTTGTTTTCACTCTGTGTCCCTGTGCTTCTGTGATGAACGTAATTACCGTTCTTTCAATTTTTCCATGTGCTTCAGATCCAGCGAATCGAAGGTCTCGCGAATCTGGAAGAAGAAGATGGAGAGCACGAACACGCCCACCATCACGTCCAACGCCACGCCCAGTTCCACGACCAGCGGCATGCCGTAGGTGGCGCTGGTGGCAGCGAAGAAGAGGCCGTTTTCCATCGCCAGAAAGCCGATCACCTGGGGAATCGCCTTGCTGCGCGTGATCATCATCAGAAAGGCGAGCAGCACGGTGGCCAGAGCGATGCCCAGGGTCGAGCGCGTCACCGTGCCCGACAATTCCGAGATGGGCAGCGCCAGGTTGAAGGCGAAGATCACCAGCACGATGCCGATCAGCATGGTGGTGGGGATGTTGATCATCGGTTCCACATCGCGGCCGACATTGAGTTTTTTCACGATACGGAAGAAGTACCAGGGCATGGCAATCACCTTGAGCACCAGGGTGAGCGCCGCCGAGTAATACAGATGATGCTGGCCGGTGGACCAGGCCACCAGCGCGGTGGAAGCCGTCAATGCCGCTCCCTGCCAGGCAAACAGGGTGATCAGTCCGGAAATGCGGCGCTGCGACAGCATGGCGAAGGAGATCAGCAGCAGCAGGGCAGCCAGCAGATTGACGATCTGAAGGTGGTAGGTCAGTGACATGTGCGGTGCTCCTTTGTCGCCGCGAGTGGAGAGTGAAGAGTCGAGAGTCGAGAGTGGGCCACGCGCCAGCCCGCGAGCTCACGGTCCTTCCCTCCCGGCTCTTCGCTTCTCACTCTCCGCACTCCACTCATCACTCTCGACTTCACGTTAAACCTCCAGCAGAAAATGAAGCAGCATGCCCAGCACCGCCAGCAAAAATGCGGTACCCAGAAACTCGGGTGCGCGGAACAGGCGCACCTTGGCCGAAATCGTTTCGATGAAGGCCAGCACGGCGCCGCCGAGCAGAAGTTTCGCGACCATGGCCAGGAGTGCCAGCGGCAGTGCGGTGATATCGCCCGGCTCCGCAATGCCCCAGGGCAGGAACAGCGCGATGCCGAGCGCGGAATAGGTGAACAGCTTCAGCGCCACCGCCCACTCGATCAGCGCCAGGTGGCGGGCCGAGTACTCCAGGATCATGGCCTCGTGGATCATGGTCAGTTCGAGGTGGGTGGTGGGGTTGTCCACCGGGATGCGCGCGTTCTCCGCCACCGAGATCATCCAGAACGCCACCGCCGCAAACGCCAGGCTGGGGTAGATGGCGAATTCCTGATGCGCCAGGGTCTCGACGATCACCGGCAATTCGGTGGACTGCGAAATCAGGCTGGCGGTGAAGAACACCATCAGCAGCGCCGGCTCGGCAAGAAAGGACACCAGCATTTCGCGGCGTGCGCCGAGGGTGCCGAACGAGGTGCCGATGTCCATCGCCGCCAGCGCCAGGAACACCCGTGCCAGGGCGAAGATGCCGACCAGCGCGATGACGTCGGCGGCGGGCGAGAACGGCAGGTCGTTGGCGATGGTCGGCACAATGCCCGCGGCCAGCGCCATGCAGGCAAAGATCATGTAGGGCGCGAAGCGGAACAGCGGCGAAGCGTTGTGCGCGATCACCGCGTCCTTGTGGAACAGCTTCTTCAGCGTGCGGTAGGGCTGGGTGATGGGGGGCGCGCTGCGGCCCTGCAGCCAGGCGCGGCATTGGTTGACCCAGCCCATCAGCAGGGGGGCCAGCAGGATCGCCAGCAGGGTCTGGGCGAGTTGCAGAAGGATGCCGGTGCTCATCGTGTTGTAAAGACCAGAAGGAAGATCAGGGTGGCGAAGCTGTAGATCAGGTACCACTGGATGCGGCCGTGCTGCAGCCGCCCGGCCTGCTCCGACAGCCAGTTCGTCACGCGCGCGATGGGTGCATAGAGAAAGAACCAGACCTTGTCCAGCGATGCGCCGTGGTAGTGCGGGGAACGCGAGAAGGGATCAGGGGTTTCCCGCTCCACCCGCATGAAGACTTCGAAGATCTGCCGGATCGGCTGGCCGAAGCCTTCAGCGCTGTCCTGCATGCGCGCGTCCTGTTGCGGATAGCCGCAATCCCACGGGTCGCTGCGGCGCACCCGGCCATGATAGACGCGGCGCACCCAGATGAAGGTGAGCAGCAGCACTGCCGCCACCACGGCGAAGAAGATCAGCGGCGCGTAGCTGGCGCGCTCCGCCGAGATGGGCGCCAGCATCAGCCAGTTGCCGTCGTTCATCAGCGAATGACCGATCAGCTGGGACACCACTGGCGTCAGCCAGCCGATGACCTGGGTGGGGAACAGGCCCAGCAGCACGCAGCCTGCTGCCAGCCACAGCATCCCCAGGCGCTCCGGCCAGCCGGCCTCGTGCGCCTCATGCAGTGCCGGGTCGCGCGGCTGACCGAGAAACACCACGCCGAAGAACTTCACCATCACATAGGCGGCCAGCGCCGCTGCCAGCGCCACGGTGGCGGCGGCGACCGGAATCACCATGTTGAGGTAGGGCTGGGTCAGGCCGGGCGTCTGCAGGAAGGCCTGCAGCAGCAGCCATTCCGACACGAAGCCGTTCAAGGGCGGCAGGCCGGCAATCGCCAGAGCGCCGATCAGGGTCAGCCAGGCAGTCCACGGCATGAAGCGCATCAGTCCGCCCAGATGGCCCATATTGCGCACGCCCGTGGCATGCAGAACCGAACCGGTGCCGACGAACAGCAGGCCCTTGAAGAAAGCATGATTGAGCGCATGGTAGAGCAGCGCGGTGAGCGTCAGCGCCGCCAGCGCGCCCTTGCCGTCGGTGTAGAAGATCAGCGTGAGGCCGAAGGCGGCGAGCAGGATGCCGATGTTTTCAATCGACGACCAGGCCAGCAGACGCTTCATGTCCGATTGCACGGCGGCGAAGATCACGCCGTACAGCGCAGTAATCAAACCCAGCGCCAGCGCCAGCGTGCCCCACCAGCCGAGCTGGATGTTGAGCAGGTCGAAGGTCACCCGCAGCAGGCCATAAATGGCGGTCTTCAGCATCACGCCCGACATCAGCGCGGAAACCGGCGAGGGTGCAGCCGGGTGGGCTTCAGGCAGCCACACATGGAGCGGCACCATGCCTGCCTTGGCGCCGAAGCCGAACAGCGCCAGCAGATAGGCGACCGAGGCCCAGAACGGCGTCATCTCGGCCAGACGCATGGTATCGAAGGTGTAGTCGCCCTGGCCGCCTTGCAGCACGCCGAAGGCGAGCAGCAGCGAAATCGCGCCGACGTGCGCGATCAGCAGATAGAGAAACCCGGCGCGGCGAATTTCGGGAACCTTGTGATCGGTGGTGACGAGGAAATAGGACGACAGCGCCATCACTTCCCACGCCACCATGAAGGCGTAGGCGTCATCGGCCAGCAGCACGGTGGCCATGCCGGCCAGGAACAGGTGGTACCAGAGGGCCAGCAGCGCCAGCGGGCCGCCCGCCATGCTCTTGAAGTAGCCGGACGCATACGTCGTGATGCCGAACGCCGCGCCGCCCAGCAGCAGCATGAAGAAGGCGGACAGGGTGTCCAGCCGCAGATGGAAAGGCAGGTCGGGCAGGCCGATCGGCAGCACCACGGCGGAGGCCGGCAACAGCAGGCCGGCGACGCCGACGCCGGCGATGAAGAGCGCACCCAGCGCGCCCAGAGGGAACACCAATCGGGTCAGCAGGCGCGTCGAGTGCTGCAGCAGCAGGGCCACGAAGCCCAGCAGCAGCCAGAACATCACCCCCGCCCAGGCCCACTGGACCGGATCAACGAAGTAGGAAGAAAACCCGTTTGTCATGTTCAAGAAAACCTAGCGTCCCGGTGGCACCACACAGAAAAGATCGTCCGCCGCGTTTTCGCCCAGCTGCTCGTAAATTGCGGCAATGGCCTGGTCTACCGTGGCAAACAGCTTGTCCTGCCCGATCGTGTCGAACAGGCCGGTGGCGCGCATCACATCCAGCACCTGCTTCTTCAGGCCGCTGAACACCATGGTGATCCCCGCAGCGTGCAGGCGTTCGACCAGGTGATGGATGACCTCCTCGCCCGACGCGTCCAGTTCGTTGATCGCGTCACCCACCACCAGAACGTATTTGGCTTCGGGGTTCTTGGAGATCGCTTCCAGCATCGCGTCCTCGAAGTAGGGGACGTTGGCGAAGTACAGCGAGCCATCGAAGCGAATCGCCACCACGTGCTTGCTGGTGGGCAGATCCGGGTTCACCCTGAGGTCGCGCAGGGTGCCATCCTTGTAGCGTCCGAGAATGGCGATGCGCGGCGACATGGTGCGGTACAGGTAGAGGCCCAGCGCAAGACCCGCGCCGACCATGATGCCCTTGTCCAGGTGGGGGGCGAAGGCCAGCGTCGAAACAAAGGTGACGCCCGCGGCGATGCCGTCGTGGCGGCTGGCCTGCCAGGCATGCTTCACCGCCTTGAAGTTCACCAGGCCAATGACCGCCATGATGATGATCGCGGCCAGCACGGCCTGCGGCAGGTGGTACAGCAGCGGGGTGAGGAACAACAATGCGACCAGCACGATCAGTGCGGTGATCACCGAACTCATGCCGGTTCTGGCACCGGCATTCATGTTGACGGCCGTGCGCGAGAACGAGCCCGACACCGGAAATGCCTGGGAGAAGCTGCCAACCACGTTG
>JBFHXL010000031.1:0-11265 GCA_041599035.1 Thiobacillus sp.
CCTTTTCGACCGAGCACAACTTCCTGCCGCGCTTCATTGCAATGCCGAACGCCACATGCGCCACCCGGCGCACCTCGGATTCCGAATACAGCATGGTGTTGAAACCGACGCGTTCACCATTCCGCACTTCGATTCCACGCGGCTGGCCGAAATACACATCGCCCGTGAGTTCGCGCACGATCATCAGGTCGAGGCCGGACACCACCTCGGGCTTCAGCGACGAGGCTGACGCCAGTTCGGGATACAGCAGCGCCGGGCGCAGGTTGGCGAACAGGTTCAGTTCCTTGCGGATGCGCAGCAGGCCCCGCTCGGGGCGCAACGGGCGATCCAGCGCATCGTATTGCGGGCCGCCGACCGCGCCCAGCAGCACCGCGTCGGCCTCGCGCGCAAGTTTCAGTGTCGCATCGGGCAGCGGATCGCCCGCCGCGTCGTAACCCGCGCCACCGATGGGCGCTGTTTCCATTTCGATTTTCGCGCCCTCGGCACGCAATACGTCGAGCACCTTGACCGCTTGCGCGACAATTTCCGGGCCGATGCCGTCACCGGGTAAAACTGCAATTTTCATGTTCTTAAAACCCTTTTTCCGCGAAGGACGCGAAGGTCACGAAGAAAAGCCATCCTTCGCGTTTCTTCGCGTCCTTCGCGGATGAAAAATTAATCAAGCAAACAGCCACGGCGCTTCCTGCTTGCGCCGATCCTCATACGCCTTGATCCTGTCGCCTTGCAACAGAGTCAGGCCAATATCGTCCAGTCCGTTGAGCAGGCGGTGCTTGCGCCCACCGTCGACCTCGAACATGAGCACCTCGCCGCCGGGCGTGGTGACGGTCTGCCTGTCCAGATCGACCACGAGGCGATAGCCCTCGGATGCGGCACACTCACCAAACAGCCGCTCGACCACGTCGGCATCAAGCACGATCGGCAGGACACCGTTCTTGAAACAGTTGTTATAGAAAATGTCGGCAAAGCTCGGCGCGATGATGGCGCGAATGCCATAGTCTTCCAGCGCCCACGGCGCATGCTCGCGACTCGAGCCGCAGCCGAAGTTGTCGCGCGCCAGCAGCACCGAAGCGCCGACATAACGCGGAAAATTCAGTACGAATTCGGGGTTAGGCTGGCGCGTGGTGGGGTCCATGCCCGGCTCGCCGTGGTCGAGATAACGCCATTCATCGAACAGGTTGGGGCCAAAGCCCGCGCGCTTGATCGATTTCAGAAACTGCTTGGGAATGATGGCATCGGTGTCGACATTGGCACGGTCGAGCGGCACCACCAGTCCATCCAGGGTCGTAAAAGCCTGCATCTACTTGCTTCCGGCGCGCTCGATTGCGCTGCCGGCCTTCTCGATATCCTTGCCCACACCCTGAATCGTATTGCACCCGGTGAGCGCAAACGCTGCAGCGAGTAAAAGAGCGATCATCGGTTTCATTACCCTCTCCTTAAAAATTCCGCACATCGACAAAATGTCCGGCGCACGCGGCGGCCGCGGCCATCGCCGGGCTGACCAGATGCGTACGCCCGCCCTGCCCCTGCCGTCCCTCGAAATTGCGGTTGGACGTGGACGCGCAGCGCTCGCCCGGCTCCAGCCGGTCGGCATTCATCGCCAGACACATCGAGCAGCCCGGCTCACGCCATTCGAAACCGGCTGCAACAAGAATCTTGTCCAGGCCTTCGGCCTCGGCCTGCTGTTTGACCAGGCCGGAGCCCGGCACCACCATCGCCAGTTTGACGTTGGCCGCGACCTGGCGGCCCTGGGCGACGCTGGCGGCTTCGCGGATATCTTCAATCCGCGAATTGGTGCACGAGCCGATGAACACCTTGTCCACAGGAATCTCGGCGATCGGCGTGTTGGCCTGCAGCCCCATGTATTCGAGCGCGCGGGTCCAGTCCTGGCTTTTCACCTCGCTTGCAGCACCGGCCGGATCCGGCACCCGGCCGTTGATCGTCGTCACCATCTCGGGCGAAGTACCCCAGGTAACCTGCGGCTCGATCTGCGCCGCATCGAGTTCGACCACCCGATCAAACTGGGCATCGGCGTCCGAATGCAGCGTGTTCCACCATGCCACCGCCTGCTCCCACGCCGCGCCCCTGGGTGCATAGGGACGGCCCTTGACGTAATCGATCGTGGTCTGATCGACCGCCACCATGCCGGCGCGTGCCCCGGCCTCGATCGCCATGTTGCACAGCGTCATGCGGCCTTCCATCGTCAAGGCACGGATCGCCGAGCCACCGAATTCGAGCGCATAGCCGGTGCCACCGGCCGTGCCGATTTCGCCGATGATGGCGAGTGCGATGTCCTTGGCCGTGACGCCGCGCCCCAGGGTGCCGTCAACCTTGACCAGCAGGGTCTTCGATGGCTTCTGCCACAGGCATTGCGTGGCCAGCACATGCTCGACTTCGGAGGTGCCGATACCGAAGGCCAATGCGCCGAACGCGCCATGGGTCGAGGTATGCGAATCCCCGCACACCACGGTCATCCCGGGCAGGGTCAGGCCCTCTTCCGGTCCGATGACATGGACGATGCCCTGGCGGATATCGTCCATCTTGAATTCGGTGATGCCGAACTCGGCGCAATTGGCATCGAGCGTTTCCACCTGCAGCCGCGACACCGGATCGCTGATGCCCTGCGAACGGTCGGTGGTCGGCACGTTGTGATCGGGCACAGCAACCGCCGCATCGGCGCGACGCGGAACACGATGGGCCAGTTTGAGGCCTTCGAAGGCCTGCGGGCTGGTGACTTCGTGCACCAGATGGCGGTCGATATAAAGCAGCGTGGTGCCATCGTCCTCGACGTGCACCACATGGGCGTCCCACAACTTCTGAAATAAGGTCTGACCAGACATACGAACCAGCTAAAAGAGCGAAAGACCAATTATTTCATAGCTTGCCGGCTGCAGGCACGGATTTTGTTTGGCCCCACACGGCATAGACCCCCCACGCCAGCGCTGCGCTCACGGCGGCCAGGGTAAAGGTCCATGCCGACCCCAGGCCATCCCAGGTCATGCCGCTGGCCAGGCCGCCGAT
Source organism: Thiobacillus sp. (assembly GCA_041599035.1). GTDB lineage: Bacteria > Pseudomonadota > Gammaproteobacteria > Burkholderiales > Thiobacillaceae > Thiobacillus. Next base: position 3,019 of record JBFHXL010000031.1, read on the forward strand.
GGTGCCGCCGACGCCATAGGACAGGCTGGTATACAGCGCCTGCCCGCGCGCCTGATGGCGCCCGCGGAAATGCTGGTGTATCAGCGCCACGGCTGCCGCATGGTAGGTGCCGAAGGTAAACGCATGCAGCGTTTGCGCGCCCCACACCACCCAGGCCGATTCCACGCCCCAGGCAATCAGCAGGAAGCGTACGACTGCCAGCGCGAAACTCGCCAGAATCAGGCGGCGCGGCGTCACCTGCGCAAAAATGCGCGGAACAATCAGGAATATGCCGATTTCGCACAGCACGCCCAGCGCCCACAGCCAGCCCACCGTGGACTTGTCGTAGCCGTGATCGACCAGATAAATCGAATAGAAGGTGTAATACGGCCCGTGCGTCACCGACATCAGCAGGCAGGCAACGAGCAGCGAAGCCACCTCGGGCTTTTTCACGACATCCCAGACCGAGTGGTGATCGGTGGCGTGCGGCAGGATCTCCGCTTCGGGAATTACCCGCGCGAACGCCGCGATGCCCAGCATCACCGCCAGCACCGCCCACGGCAACCAGGCAATTGGGACATGGTCGAAGGCATAGCCCAGGCCCACCACCATGAGGATGAATCCGACCGAGCCCCACAGGCGGATGCGACCATAGGTATCGGTGTGATCGCCCAGATGCGACAGCGTCATCGCCTCGACCAGCGGCAGCGATGCGCTCCAGAAGAAGCTCAGCGCCGCCATCACCGCGAACAGCCACCAGAATCCCGAATTGAAAAACACCCCGGCAAACACCAGCACGCTGCCTATTGCCGCAATCTGCACGATCAGGGTGCGACGCCCGGTGCGATCGGCGATGTGACCCCAGATATTGGGCGCAAAAATCCGCATCACCTGCAAAAGCGACATCAGCACGCCGATCTGGAACGCATTGAACGCCAGCGACTGCAGATACAGCCCCCAGAATGGCGCCATCGCGCCGACGAAAGCGAAGTAGAAGAAATAGAAACCGGACAGGCGCCAGTAAGGAACAGCATTCATGCGGCCGGATTATCCCTGACCTTGACGCTGAAACCGAACGCGCGGCGAACGCGCCGTGCTATTTCATGGCGGAACGCAGTCTGATCGTCTTATCCGCCACGGCAAACACGCCATTGCCGCGATGGTGCAGTGTCTGTGGATGCTTGACCGCGGGGTCGACCCACGCCTTCACTACCTCAAGAACAAAAAAGTTGTATCGGTTGACGAGCCGGGTATCGGCCACCCGGCACTCAAGACTGGCGTAGCATTCATCGATCAGTGGCGCCTGGACGAGCGAAGCCGCACGCGGCGTCAGACCGAACTGGGCGAACTTGTCCAGCGTGCGCCCGGAGCAGTTGCCGATGCCTGCCACCTGCCTGGCCAGCCCCCTCTCAGGAATATTGATCACGCATTCCCGGGTTGCCTTCAGGGTCTCAAACGACGCATTGCGCCCGCTTATCACGCAGCCGACCAGAGGCGGCTCGAACTCCATCATGGTGTGCCAGGACATCGTCATGAGATTGGCCTGGCCCTTGCATACGGTGCTGACCAGCACTACCGGGCCGGGCTCCAGCAAGCCATAGACTTTTGCCAGCGCGTACGCACATTTTTTCATGGCGGTTTTTCCTCTACAGGCATTGCGGATCGTATGAGCTTAGTACGCCCGGATGCGGCGTGGCGAGCGGTTCGCCGACAGCATTGCGGCGCCGTTTGATGCGGTATCGGACCTTGAATCCCGGCAGGCTCTGATCTAGGCTGAAAGCGTCCTGATGCATTCAAGGAGAGCGACGATGCTGCACGTATCAACCGACATCAACCAACTGCTTCAGCAGCCGGCAAGCGACCCCGATTTTCCTCACGCCCCGCCAGACTGGACGCGGGACGATGCGCTGGCAATCGCACGCAAGGAAAAGATTGATCTCACGGCAGACCACTGGGAAGTCATACGCGCGCTGCAAGCCTATTACGCCAGCCACGAGGATGAAACCATCATCAATCTTCGTGCCCTGCACGACGCGCTGGATGAACATTTTCACCGGCAGGGCGGCCTGAAATTTCTGTACACCCTGCTTCCGGGCGGGCCCATCGTGCAGAGTTGCCGTCTGGCCGGACTGAAGGCGCCTTTCATCGCTGCCGACGCCAGCTTCGGCAGCGTGGCCTGATCAAGGTTTTCGCTTCAGTGCGGGTCGCGTCTGCCTCGCTGCCTTGATTGATGCAGGGCCTTGATTCAAGCGTGGCCTTGCTTGATGCCTGCCTTCACAAAAGCGGTCTGAAATAACGCGCCCCGAACGCCACCGCATGGTCCAGCGGATACACGCTGTGATTCTTCAAGTCGCCCCCATGCCAGACGGCGGCAGCGGCATCGTCCTGCAAAAAAACCATCTCCATGCACAGGCTGTGTGCGGCGCCGTCGGCGCTGGGCATCTGCCAGCGCACCCCCACCCGGGTCGTAGGCGGATGCGTTTCAAGAATGCGTTCGCCGTCCTGCTTGATCACGACCGTTTCGCCCGTCACCCGGCAGCGTGAACGAATGTCCACCCGGCTTTCGAACATGGGGCCGACCGCAAGGGAGTCGAGTGCACATATGCCGTGAATCTGCCAGCCGTTGACATGCAGCTGGTGCGGCGTGATTTCCGAGGTGACCGGGTAGGCGCCCAGAATGTCCCGGCGATCGGCAGAGAGCACGATCAGATCGTCGCTCCCCAGCGCCGCAAGCGCCGCATCCACCTGATCATCCGCGCCCAGCAGCGTGGCAACCTCCGCGCGGCTGGGCGGGTGCCCGCGCATGACCAGGGATTGGATCACCGCCCGGTGCAAGGTTTTGAGCACCGGCGAAAGTTGATCCTGGCGTGCCTTCAGGGGCAACAGTTGATTCAGGCGAAGCACCGACTCGCTAACCGATTCAGACATGGCTCTTGATCGAATGAAATATGAACAGAGGATGGACCGTCGGGCATGTCCGCGCGGTCCGGTCAGGCAGAGGCGACGGCCTTGCGCTAAGCCGTCGCCCGCACGCGCGCCAGATAGTTGTCTGCCAGCGCCTTGTACAGCGGCCGCGAACAGATCATGCGGGAAACGGCAGTGGCCAGCAGCGTAGCCAGCATCAGGGGTACTACCATGTCGTGATTGTCAGTCATTTCCATCACGATGACAAAAGCCGTGATGGGCGCCTGGACCACGCCGGCGAAATAAGCGGCCATACCGATCACGACCAGAGCGCCGGGGTCAGCCTCGGCCACCAGATGGGCCACGGCCTGGCCAAGGCCTGCCCCGGCCGACAGGCTGGGCGCGAACAACCCTCCGGGAATGCCGCTGACGAACGACACGAAGGTCGCCAGCATTTTCCACAGGCCATAGCCTGCCGACACCGCGCCGGACCCTTCCAGCAGATGCTTGGCCTCCGCATAGCCGCTCCCATATACCGTGCCCCCTGAAGCCAGGCCGATCAAGGCCAGCAGCACGCCACATCCTGCGGCAAAGCCCACCGGATGGGTGCGCATGAAGCGCCCGGCGCGCCCCGGCAGGCCACGACTGGAAATGGCCAGCAACAGACGGCTGAACCCTCCGCCCAGCACGCCGCCCGCCAGCCCGCACAGCAACACGCCCAACCAGCCGGATGCGCCATGCAGCGCAGCATTGGTGGCGCCAAAATAAGTGTAATTGCCCTGCACATAGACCGCGGACAGGCCGGCAATGATGACGGCCGTGAGCAAGGTGCCGCTGGAACGTTCCTCGAAGGAGCGGGCCATTTCCTCGATCGCAAACACGATTCCTGCCAGCGGTGTGTTGAACGCCGCAGCCACCCCGGCGCCTCCGCCGGCAACCACCAGACCGCGCTCCATCAGGTGGCGGGGAAAACGCGTCAGCCAGCGCAGGTTATAGAGCAGCGCCGCGCCAATCTGCACGGTCGGCCCTTCACGGCCCACACTGGCGCCGCCGGCCAGGCCGACACAGGTCAACAGCACCTTGCCCAGCGCCAGGCGCAATGACAGCACCCGGTCGCGCTCCTTGCCATCCGGCATGCGGATCGCGGCGATGGTCTGGGGAATGCCGCTGCCCTCGGCGCCCTTGAAATAGCGCTGGGTCAAGGCCGCAACGCCCGCAAGCGTCAACGGTGTAATCAGCAGAGGAAGCCAGGGGGAAACCGCAAGCGCCTGGCGAAACAGCATATGCGCATAATCGCTGCCCCAGGCAAAGGCCGTGGCAGCGAGCCCGACTCCGACCGCCCCGCTCCAGAACAGCATGTGGCGCAGCCATAATCGGGCCGAGAACAAACTGACTCGGTGTCGCTTTTGAAGGTAGGGGAAATCGGTGCGAGGTCTGGCCATGACGCGTCGATAGTAACCCCCAGGTTTGGATTTGTCCCCTTATGCGTGCAGCGCATGCACGCCTGATCCGCACCTCATATGCAAAAACGTGGGCGCTTGCGCGCCCACGAATCCACCTCTACGGCGTGACAACTCAGGATTGAATGCGATGGCGGGCGTGATCGCGCTGGTCATGATCACGCTGGCCATGATTGCGATGGCGCTCAGGTTTTGCTTCGGCATCAAACACGGCTTGCTGCTCGGGCGTAAGCTGTGCATAGAACACCTTGATTGCCTCGGCACGCTCGAGCATCTTGGTGCGGCGCAGGTCTGACATCTCCAGCATCTTGTCGAGGCGCTGCGGTGTGCTCAGCTTTTCGAATTCGCCGCGCATGGCCTGTCTGTCCGCTTTCACGGCGCGCATTCCCGGCTCGGTGCTGGCGGCAAACGTATTCCATGCCGCCTCCTGCTCGGGCTTGAGCTTGAGTTTCGCCTTCAGTTCGGACAGGTGTTCGGCGTGCCTCCCTTCACCCATGGCCCCCTGCTTCTGCTCGTGCCTGGCTGCACACCCCTTTTCGCTTGAGGACCCGCCGCTGCTCATCGCAAAAGACGATGCGGCCAGAATGCCGCTGCCGGCAATCACACCCGCAATCAGGGCACGTTTGGTAAAAGAACCTGGAATCAATTTCATCGCAATCTCCTTCAAGACGTTTAAAAGTAGCCGCTCGATTTGCTGCGGCATGTGACCCATTCTGAAGAGGGAATGTGTCCTCCGGATGTCGGGCAGCGGCGAAGATGTAACAGGATGTATCCAAATGTAACCTGCGCGTCTCTGAACAACGCAGGCGAAGCAGGTTTATTGATCAGGCGCCCAGGCCCGCATTGCGCCCGTTGTGCGCCGAGCGGGCGCGTCAAACCATCACTGATAGTCCTGCCCGTTGTGCCTGATCCAGCCGCCGGGATGACGCCCCTGCGGGTCGTGGTGCGTCCAGTGAATCACGCCGCCTTTCGGGTTCCATGCGTATTCGCCCCGAAAAGCGACGCTGTCCCCGACGCGCAGCGTATCGATGCGCGGTGCCAGATCGATGTTGTGCGCGATCAACAGCGTTTTTCCGGAATCCAGGCGAAGGATAAAGCGCTGATGGCGGCTGCCGGCATTGTCATCTGACAGCATCTTCACCACGGTACCCTGACCGGAAACCTGTTCGCCGCTTCTGCGCTGTGCGATAACAGTGTCGAGCGAAATGGCGCCGCCGCTCGGGGCAAGCGTGGGGACGCCGGGGCGCCCGGGCGTGACGGGGTCCGGAGCGAGAGCGAAATACGCGAACGCCGCGACCGCGGCCAGCACCCAGAGCCGGCTCATCTCAAAACGGATGCGCTTTGGGCAGGGCGGCGAGACAGAAATAGCGCATGCCGGCCGCTGCCGCGGCTGACGACGGACGCATTCATGGCCTGCCTCAGGTTGCGGATGGCGGCAGGCTCACATTGACCGCACCGCCCTCTTTTCTTTCCACCACCAGCACGCCTTTTTTCTGCGCGTCGTCCAGGATCTTGCCAAACGCGCTATAGCCATATTCCGCCTCGCTGAAACCGGGATGAATGCGTTTGAGGGTGCTTTTGATCAGCGATGCGGAAATCGAGCCCTCGCCGCCCCGCTCTGCCACCAGTTGCTCCACCGTGCTTGCCACAATCTCGATCGCATGCCGCTTCTTGTCTTCGGAGGAGCGTTCAGGTGCAGCCACAGGCTGGGCCTCGTCGGATGACGCACGCATTTCCGTTTCCGGCCGTCCCCTGCGCCGTGACGGCCGGGCTGGCTTCCCGCCATCCTTTGCCGCCTCTTTTGCGGGGGTCTTGGCGCTGCCTTGAGCCGGCTTGGCCGCTGCGGCCGGTTTCTTGGCGGCGGCCTTTTGCGGCGGCTTGATCTGCACCAGGTCCTCATAAAAAATGAATTCGTCGCAGTTGCCGATCAAAAGCGACGAGGCCGAACCGCGCACGCCGATTCCAATCACGCTCTTGCCGTTTTCCTTCAATTTGGAAATCAGCGGTGAAAAATCCGAATCGCCGCTGATGATGACGAAGGCATCGATATGCGTTTTGGTGTAGCAGAGGTCGAGCGCATCCACCACCATGCGGATATCCGCCGAGTTCTTGCCCGACTGTCGCACGTGCGGAATCTCGATCAGTTCGAACGCCGCTTCGTGCATGTCCCGCTTGTATTCCTTGTAGCGGTCCCAGTCGCAGTAGGCTTTCTTCACCACGATGCTGCCCTTGAGCAGCAGCCGTTCAAGAATCGGACGAATCCTGAAATCGGGATAATTGCCCTCCTTGACGCCGATGGCCACGTTTTCAAAATCACAAAACACGGCAATATTGCGGTTATCCGGTGTGGCCATCGATCTTCTCCCGTGAACGCGACAAGACGACAGCATAAGCGATGCCGCCGGATTGCGCGCAATCCGGCGGCGTCCGGGCGGCCTCATCGATGGCCATCAGCAATAGAAAATGTCTACACTGCGACCCACGATGAAACTTTTCAGTTTGCCCTTCGTCGATTAGGGCGGTTGTCTCCCCCAAGAGGCGCCTTCGATCAATCTAACAACGGAATACATCATGAAAATCATCCCGCTTTCGCTGTCCGCCGTCTTGCTGGCGTTTCCCCTGATGGTGCAGGCCGCCGAGCATGACCACCACGATCATGGCGCCGCCGCCCCTCAGACAATCGAACTCAATGCCGGCAAGAAATGGCATACCGATGATGCGTTGCGCCAGTCCATGGGCACGATCCGGATGCTTACCGAAAAAGCGCTACCGGCCGCGCACGCCGGCAAGCTCACGCCCGCCGGCTACGATGCCCTGGCAAACGATATCAACTCGCAAATGGCCTACATCGTGAAGAACTGCAAGCTTGATCCCAAGGCCGACGCGCAGCTCCATATCATCATCGGCAGCCTGGCCAACGGCGTCGAGACGATGCAGGGAAAACAATCCGGTCAGGCACGCGCCCTGGGGGTGGTGGAAGTTTCCCGCGCCCTCAATACCTACGGTACGTATTTCGACCATGCAGGCTGGCAGGGGATCAAGCTGCCTCATTGAGTCGTCCCGCTTGCTGCGGGATGCGGCCCGCCGGAATCCGGCACCGCTCAAAACGGTGCCGGTCGCTCGATCGACACCCTTTCTCCGCTTAGCGGATGCACGAAACTCAACGACTCCGCATGCAGCAGCATGCGCCCGGCCATGGCTTGCACCTCCGGCGGCGCGTAGAGGGCATCGCCCAGGATCGGGTGCCCCAGTTCGCGCATATGGACGCGCAACTGGTGCGAACGGCCGGTGACGGGCTCGAGTTCGACCCGGGTGCGTGAGCCGGCTGCGTCATGTGCCAGCACGCGCCAGCGGGTGAGGCTGGGTTTGCCGGACTGGCGATCGATCATCCGCAACGGCCGGTTGGGCCAGTCGACGAGGATGGGCAGGTCGATGACGCCCCACGCGTCCGCAGGTGGGGCCAGCCGCCCGGCCACCACGGCGATGTAGCGCTTTTTTACGGTGCGCGCCGCGAATGCCTGCGAGAGCTCGCGCTGTGCCGCCGCACCGCGTGCCAGCACCATCAGCCCGGACGTGGCCATGTCGAGCCGATGCACGATCAGCGCATCGGGATAGCGGGCCTGCACCCGCGCACTCAGGCAATCCTGCTTGTCGGCGCCGCGCCCCGGTACCGCCAGCAGCCCGCTGGGCTTGTCGACCACCAGCAGGGTGTCGTCTACGTACAGGAATTCGATGGCACTGCAGCCGGAATGAGGCGACAGGGCAGCCGGCATGGGGCCCTCCATCGGAACCCCGTCCCTTACGCCGGGAGACCCTCCAGCAGCGCCATCGCCCACGCCACGCCGAAGCCGTTGGCATCGCTCATTACCGCGCCGAGGCCGCCCTTGCAGCTGTGGCCCGACAG
>JBFHXL010000032.1:0-11100 GCA_041599035.1 Thiobacillus sp.
CTGGAATCGGAATATCGCCCATGAAAAACCTGCTGCTGGGCCTGAGCCTGTCGCTCGCCGCCTTCCCTGTGTATGCCGCCGACGAGTTGCCGCCGCCACGCGCCAGCGCGCAGGACGCGACAGATGAGCTGCCGCCGCCGCGCACCACCACGCGCAAGCCGCGCGTGCTGCCGTCCGAAGCCGCCCCTGTCGCGGCAACGCCGCAGATCGGCGCAACGGACGATTTGCCGCCCCTCGCACCACGCAGCCGGAAACCCAAAGCGCGGGGCTTTCAGCCCACGTTCAAGGTTGGCATCGACGATTTTTTGCTGGAAGCGGGTGGCCTGCCCGACGCGCCTGAAGCGGATACCTACAGCACGCTGCGCAGCAGCGGCTACGTGCAATGGCAGCCCAGTCGTGAATGGGAATTTCGCGCCGGGGTGCGAATCGACGGCATGGCACAGGACGGTGGCCGTGCCGATCACAACGAAATGCTGGCCGACTACAGTGACACCTATGTGCGCTACCGCAGTGGCGACACGCGCCTGACATTTGGCGCGCAGACCATCATCTGGGGACGCGTCGACGAAATTCCGCTGGCCGACCGCGTCAGCCGCGCGGATCTCACCCGTTTTTCCCTCGACGACCTGGCAGACCGTCGCCGCGCCCAACTGGCCGTGCGCTGGGAACAAAACATGGGCGACTATAAGCTGGACACGGTCTGGCTGCCGCTATTTCGCGGCGCGCAACTGCCGGATGTCGCCAGTGTCTGGAGCCCGATCAATCGCACCAGCGGCCGGATAATCGGCATTGATCCGGCGTTCAGCGCCTGGGTGAGCGGAGCGGCTGTCGACGAGGACGAACACGGCAGCGGCGGTGCCGCGGTGCGCCTGACCAAAACCGGGGAGCCATTCGATTTCGGGGTGACCCTGGCGCGCACGCGGCAGTCGCTGCCCTATTATCAGGCCGGCGGCAGCGTGCTCTCGCCCACGCTTACGGCAATCCATCCGTTCAACAACTTCGTCGGCGCCGACCTGGAACGGGTCAGCGGCGGGCTCACCTGGCGCATGGAAGCAGGCTACACGGACAATGTGCCGGTGACCCTGGTGACCACTGCGATGGACGCCACACATTCGCTCGACTGGATCGGCGCACTGGAGTTTTTCCCGGGTGGGGGCGATACCCGCGTTAACCTGCAACTGGTCGCGCACGCGCTGCAAACCGACCGCGATATTCTCGAACTGAAGGAGTATTACGGCGCCAACGGCGAAATCGAAACCACTTTTGGCCAGGGGCGCTGGAAAGCCGGAATGCGCTTTGCCGCCGGTTTCAATGTGGACGATGTCTATCTCAGCCCTAAACTCAGCTTTGTGGGCTGGGAGCCGCATGAACTGTATCTCGCCGCGCATTATTTCGACGGCGAAACACGCACGCTTAATGGCTTCCACCAGGATCATTCACTCATTACGCTGGGTTTGCGCAGCAGGTTCTGATCATCCGGACGGAAACGCTGCGCCTGCTTTGGGCGCAATGGCACGTGCATGCAGCTACCCTGGCAGGCGCCACCGGGACACGGTGACGCCGAGACATACGCGCCTTATTTCATCCCGATTTTGGTCATCAGGTCATACAGGGTGGGGCGGGTGATTCCGAGCAGTTCCGCCGTCTGGGCGATGTTGTTGTCGCTCTGTGCGAGCGCACGGCTGATGGCGAGGCGCTCGGCGTTCTCGCGTGCCTGTCGCAGGTTGATGGGTTGCCGGGCGTCATGGCCGGCCTCGAGTCCGAGGTCGCTTGCGGTGACCTGGTTGCCGTCAGCCATGATGGCGGCCCGTTTGATCAGGTTTTCCATTTCACGCACGTTACCGGGCCAGGTGTGGGCCTCGAGCGCGCCCAGCGCGTCGGCGGTAAAGCCGCGGATGTTGCGCCCCATTTCCAGCGTATAGCGTTCCAGGAAGGCCTGTGCCAACAACACGGCGTCGCCGGTGCGTTCACGCAGCGGCGGAATGTTCACCGTGATTTCGGACAGGCGGTAGTACAGGTCCTCGCGGAAGCTGCCTTCGCGGATCATGGTGGCAAGGTCGCGGTGGGTGGCGCAGACGATGCGCACATCGACCGGAATCTCGCCGCGCCCGCCGAGGCGTTCGATCACGCGCTCCTGCAGGAAACGCAGCAGCTTGGCCTGCAGCGGCATCGGCAGGTCGCCGATCTCGTCGAGGAACAGGGTGCCTTCGTTGGCGTATTCGATCTTGCCGATGGTTTGCTTGGCGGCGCCGGTGAATGCGCCTTTTTCGTAGCCGAAGAGTTCGGATTCCAGCAGGGTGTCGGGAATCGCCGCGCAGTTGATGGCGACAAAACGCGCATCGCTGCGTGGCGACAGTTCGTGTACGCCGCGCGCCAGCACTTCCTTGCCGGTACCGGACTCACCCAGCAGCAGGACCGTGACATTGGCCGGGGCGACCTTTTCCACGGTGCGGCACACCTTGAGCATCGGCTCGCTGCTGGTGATCAGCCCTTGCAGCGCCCCCCCGTGCTGCTTGGCTAGCAGCATCCGGTTTTCGGCTTCCAGCGCGTGGACATGCAAGGCACGCGCGATCATCAGTGCCAGCACGTCGGGGTCGAACGGTTTCTGGAAGTAGTCGTAGGCACCCAGATGGATCGCCTGCACTGCATTGCTGCGGTCAAGGTTGCCGGTGACGACGATGACCTTGGTGGTGGGCGCGAGCGACAGAATCTGTTGCAGCGTGGCCAGTCCTTCGGTTGCCCCGTCGGCATCGGGCGGCAGGCCAAGGTCGAGCAGCACCACGGGCGGCTCGTGGCGGCGCAACTGGGCGACGGCACTGTCGCGGTCGGCGGCCATCACCAGTTCGTAATCGGCGAGGCTCCATTTCAGCTGCTTTTGCAGCCCGGGATCGTCTTCCACCAGCAGAATTTTTTGTTTGGCGTCGCTCATGCGGCGTCTCCTCCAGCAGATGCATTATGGTCCAGCGGCAGGTTGAGGCGAAAGCGGGTGCCGCGTCCGGGCGTGCTCTCTACCGCAATCGAGCCGCCCAGATTACGCAGGGTTTCGCGGCACTCATAGGCGCCGATACCCATGCCGGCCCCTTTGGTTGAATCAAACGGCTGAAACAGCCGGGTGCGGATGAATGTCTCGTCCATGCCGCTGCCGGTATCGATGATTTCGATGATCGCCTGCCCGGATTCCTCGAATGCGCGCAGCGTGACATGACCGGTTGCGGGCGTTGCCTCAAGCGCATTCTGCAACAAATGGCCGATGGCACGGGTAAGCCGTTCACGTTCGGCGCGCACAAACAGGTCGGCGGGCGGCAGCTCGAGTTGCGGACGCAGCTTGAACGCCTGCTTGCTGGCGGCAGCCTCGTTCAGGATATCAGCCAATGCCACGGATTGTGCATGCGATTGCTCGCTGTTGCGGCGCAATTGCGCCAGCACCTTGTTCATGCGGGTCACCGCGCTTTCGACCGTGCCCAGCATGTCGGCCTGAAACTCCGGATTGTGCTTGTGCTTTTCGGCATTGGCCAAAAGCAGGGACAACTGGGCCACCAGGTTTTTAAGGTCATGGATGATGAAGGTGGTGGTGCGGTTGAACGATTCGAACTGGCGCGCCACGATGAGCTGATTGGAGGCGCGCATTTGCGCCAGATGCGCCGCGGCCTGACGCGCGGCCACCTTGAGCAGGTCGCTGACTTCCCAGTTGAAACGGACATTCCCCAATGAATGCTTCAGCACCACAAAACCGAGCAATTCGTCATGCAGCATCAGCGGCACCACCAGCCAGGCGTCTTCGCTGTTCTGGATCCATGCGGGGACATCGAGGTCGCCGTACAGGTCGCGCCGGGTTTTCATTTCGTCCAGGTCCAGCACCCATTGCTTGCTGGCGAGCCATTCGATGAAAGGTGCGTCGTCTGGCTCGGTTCCCTGAATGTCGGACCAGTTCCAGTGGCTGGCGCGCTGATAGCCCGCCTTGCCTTCGCGCATCCACAGGGCACCGCCAGGACACTCGATCAGCCGGCCCAAGGCTTCGACCGCCCGTTCGCACATGTGATCGCCGGGCTGGCCCTCGGTGAGGGTGCGGGTAAAGTTAAGCCATTGTTCGCGGTAGTCATAGCTGTAGCTGAAAAAATGTTTGGACAGAAATACCCGCAGGCGCGCGCGCAGGGTGCCGGAAAACATCATCAGCAGCAGCAGCATCGCGGCGGCAAAAATGAACACGGTTTGCACCACGTTGCCCCACTCGCCGCCAAACAGGCGCAGGTAGTAGCCGGCACTTGCCATCAGCAGCAGATAAATCCCGGCTCCCAGCAGGCTGGCGGTATGGAAAGCCATGCTGCGTGACAGTCCGACCGGGGCTGCCCATTCAGGGTTGCGGGCGGCGGTGATCGCGATCAGCGGCGTCACCAGCGCGGCCGCATAGCCCCGGGCCGCCCAGACCTTGGCGTCCATCACATTGAACAATGCGGCATTGGTATAGAGGTACACGTCGTAAGCAAACAACCCACCCAGTCCCAGGCAGAGAAACTTGATCGCCCAGCGGTCTTCCGGGCGGGTATTGCGGAAGACCTGTTCGGTGAGCACCAGGCCCATGATGGTAAGCAGCATCAGGCCCATGTTGCCTGCCCAGCGTGCCAGCACCGGCTGGGTCGGGGCGATGAAGGGATAGAAGCTGGCGAGCAGCAGGCCGGCGACGAGCACGCCGCTCAGAAGTCGAACGAAGCGCAGCGGAGCAGGCAGGATTCCGCCCGCCGGCAGACGCAGATGCAGGATATGCAGAAGCAGGGCCAGCCACGCCCCGTTGCGTGCGATTTCGGTCGCCAGTTGCAGTCGCGGCGGCAGCCATCCCCAGGCCGCCAGTGCAGAACCTGCCCCCCAGATGGCGCTGAGGCCGGTGGCCAGCAGCAGCAGGCGACCCTGTGGCCGCCGTTGCCAGCTGGCGACGATCAGGCCTGACAGGCCGAGATAGGTGACGGCCGCCAGTCCATAACCGACGGCAGCCAGAAGAAGCAGGATGTCGGGCATGGGGAGCGTCAGCTACGCGCGATCAGCGCACGCCCTTTCCCCACAACACCACCTGCGCGGTCTGGAACAGAATCATGAGATCGAGAAAGAGACTGTGATTTTTGACGTAGTACAGGTCGTATTGCAGCTTGTACATGGCATCCTCGTCGTTGGCCCCATAAGGGTAACGCACCTGGGCCCAGCCGGTGATGCCGGGCTTGACGGTATGGCGTATCCCGTAATAAGGAATTTTCTGCACCAGGTCCCGTACGAAATAGGGGCGCTCCGGACGCGGTCCGACGAAACTCATGTCGCCGAAAAACACGTTGAAGATCTGTGGCAGTTCATCGATGCGCGTGCGCCGGATGAAGCGTCCGGTCAGCGTGATGCGGCTGTCGTTCTGCCGTGCCCAGCGGGGCCTGCCGTCCTTTTCGGCATCGATGCACATGCTGCGGAACTTGAGGATGGTGAAGGTGTGCCCGCCTTGCCCCACGCGATCCTGACGGTACAGTACCGGTCCCGGGCTTTCCAGCTTGATCAGGAGTGCCGTGAGCGCCATGATCGGCAGGCTGAGCCCCAGCATGACCGCGCTCACCAGAAGATCGAACAGACGCTTGATGGTGTCGCGAACGACGCCCTGGTGAAAGCCTTCGGCCAGAATCATCCAGCTGGCATTCATTGAATCGAGCTGCAAGTGGCCGTTTTCGCGTTCGAAGAAGCTGGACAGCTCGAGGATGCGAATGCCGTGCAGTTTGCATTTAAGCAGCTCCTGCACCGGCATGCCGCCGTCCCGGCGGTCGCGCACGGCGAGGATGATTTCGTTGAGTTGCAGCCGCGCTGCCAGCTCGGGCAGCGTTTCCCGGGTGTCGAGAATCCGGGCATGATCGACGAAATGATGACGACCGCCCATGGGGAGATAGCCGATTACCTGCGTATTGCTGGCATGACTCCGGCTCGACAGCAGGGACTCGACGTGGGCCGCGCGACTGCCGGTTCCGATGACCAGGGTGCGGGTTTTGAACATGCCCACGCGCGACCAGCGGATGAACAGCGTGCGGCTGATCAGAATGCCCAGCAGCGCGAGGCCGAACGAGAGCAGAAAGGCGCCTCGCCCGACCAGCAAGACGGGAAAAAAGTAAAACAGCAGGCTCATGGTGACCAGGCCGAGGCCGAAGCTCACGCCGAGGCGCTGTAGCAGCGCGCGCGCGCCTCCCTGCCACTGCATGTCGTAGAGGCCGCTTGCGGTCATCAGGCCCAGCATCACGAGGGTGAAAGTCAGTGCCTTGGGAAACAGCGGGTTCAATGCGCTCGGAATGGCGCCGCTATCGAAAAAGCGCGCGTTGATGCCGGCATAGATGGCACCGCCGAGAATCAGCGACTCGGCCATCACCAGCAGCAATAAATTCAGGGATACGTAGTGTCGGAAAAATCGAATCACGGGCGTTCGCTCAAAAGCATCATGCAATGCGGGTCAGCATCTTCCGTGCCTAAAACTCGTTTATAGCGGATGGGGCAGCAAGTGTACGCACCTGGTCCAGACGCAGGCGGCGTGGACTGCCATCGGCTTGCAGGCGCTTCATGCCGCGCAGTTCGGCGCGCGGGAAGACCACCAGATCGATCGATGCGCGCGTGTCCTCGATCAGGAACCGGGGATACGCGCGGCCAGGGGCATCGGCCGTGCGATATTCGCCGGCCTGGTAGGGCACTTTCATGCGCATCAGCAAAAATTCAAGCTCTTTCTGCTCGTCGCTGAACAGTTGCAGATTGATATGGGTGTTTCGTCCGGCGGTTCCGTTAAGAACGGGTCCCGTCAGGTGGGGGTCGAAATCTGCCAGGTGCGTCATGTATTCGATCGCGGTTTGTCGCAGCAGCCGCAACTGCGCGCGTGTTTCATCGGCCTGATAGAGCGCCTGATAGCTGCGCAAGGCGTCTTCGATCTGCTGGTTGTCGGGCAGATGGCCGCTGTCCGGCGCGCCCAGCTGGCGCGCTGCCTTGCGTTTGGCGCTGCCGTAATCGAGGCTGCCGTCTTCTGCCAGCAGGCGCGCCGCCGCATGCGCTATATGGCGGCGCATGTCCTGGTTTTTCATGGTGCCGATCTAAAGGAAACCGGTGCAGGCTTTGCCGGTACGGCGGGCGTGGGTTTCGACGGCACCGCGGGTGCGGGCTTTGCCGGGGCAGCAGGTTCGGGCTTGGCCGGTGCGGCCGGTGCGGGTTTCGACGGCACCGCGGGCGCGGTGGTTTCCTCGGGGGGCGGTTCGGAGAGCGCGTCGGGTTCGGTGCCCCAGTCCGCTGCAGGGGCTTCGGGCGGCGGAAATTCCTGATAGAAATAGTCGGTCACGCCGGTGGACTGGGTGCCCAGCAAATCACCCAGCACTTCGGTCACCATTGAATCCTGCAAACGGGTGCCGGTAGCCGGGTCAATTTTGATAGGAATAATTCCTTCGGGCATGGCCCAGCCTTTTTGCGGGATCCCTTTGAGCGCCGCGCCCATGAAGTTTATCCAGATCGGCAGGGCGGACTGCGAGCCTGTCTCGCGGCGGCCCAGCGAGCGCGGCTGATCGTAGCCCATCCAGGCAATGGCGACCAGATCGGGGCTGTATCCGGCGAACCAGGTATCCCGCGCCTCGTTGGTGGTGCCGGTCTTGCCGGCGAGGTCGCTGCGTCCCAGCTGCCCTACGCGTGCGGCGGTGCCGGAACGCACGACATCCTGCATCATGTTGGTCATCAGCCAGGCGTTGCGGGGATCGATCACGCGCGGGGCGCCGACCCCCGCCTTTTGGGGGCTGGCTTGCATCAGCAGACTCCCGTCCTTGTCGTAGACCTTGTCGATCAGATAGGGGCTGACCCTGGAACCGCCGTTGGCGAACACGCCATAGCCCACCGCCAGCTGGAGCGGCGTGACGCTGCCTGCGCCCAGCGCCATGGTGAGATAAGGCGGATGGCGCGCGGGATCGAAGCTGAAACGGCGAATGTAGTCGCGTGCATAGTACGGTCCGACGCCCTGCAGAAGGCGGACCGATACCAGATTGAGCGATTTGGTCAGTGCGGTGCGCATGGACACGGGGCCGCTGGTGCTGCCGTCGTAGTTCTGGGGCTCCCAGACGGTGCTGCCGGTTTGCTCGGCGGGCAGCGACAACGGTTCATTGTCGATCATGGTCGCGGGGGTGTAGCCTTTTTCCAGCGCCGCCGAGTAGATGAATGGCTTGAAGCTCGACCCCGGCTGGCGCCATGCCTGGGTCACGTGGTTGAACTTGTTGCGATTGAAGTCGAAGCCGCCGACCAGCGCGGTAATGGCGCCGTCATTCGGGTTCAGGGCGACCAGCGTGGCCTCCACCTCGGGCAGCTGCGTGAGCCGCCATGACGATTGTTTGCCGCCCGTTGCCTGCACGCGCACCACGGCCCCCGGCCCGATTTGCCGCCCTTTTTTGCCGGCCACCCAGTTCGCCACCCATTTCAGCGATTGATCGGAAATTTCGACGATCGTGCCATCGCGCAATTGTGCGTGGAGTCGCTTGGGGTTGGCGCTGATGATGACGGCGGGTTGCATGTCGCTGACCGGGGCGAGGTCTTCCAGCACATTGGTGATCGCGGTTCCACGCGCAGTTTTATCGCTGGGCAGGCTGATCTGTTTTTCCGGTCCGCGATAGCCGTGGCGGATATCGTAATCGGCCACGCCCTGCCACACTGCGCGGTTGGCCGCGGCCTGCTGGTCGCGCATCAGCGTGGTGACGACCTTGTAGCCCGAACTGTAGATCGATTCGCCGTACTTCTCGAACAGCGACTGGCGCACCATTTCGGCAGCGTAATCGGCGACCAGGGCGGTCTGCTGCCGCGCCTGACGGATCACCAGCTTCTGCTTGACGGCGGCCTGCCAGGTCGGCTGGTCGATGAACTTGAGGGTGCGCATCCGTCCCAGCACATATTCCTGGCGCGCCTTGGCGCGGGGGAAATTGACCACCGGGTTGTAGCGCGAGGGCGCTTTGGGCAGCCCCGCCAGCATGGCGAACTCGGCCAGCGACAGGTCGCGCATCGGCTTACCGAAATACGTGCGTGCGGCGGCTTCAAACCCGTAGGCGCGCTGTCCGAGATAAATCTGGTTGAGATACAGCTCGAGGATTTTGTCCTTGGACAGATTGTGCTCGATCTTCATCGCCAGCATGGCTTCGGACAGCTTGCGACTGAGCGTTTTTTCGTTCGACAGGAAGAAGTTGCGCGCCACCTGCATGGTGATGGTCGATGCGCCTTCCTTGGCGCCGCCAGACATCAGGTTCGATCCTGCCGCGCGCAATATGCCCAGCGTATCCACGCCGCCATGGCTGTAGAAGCGCTCGTCCTCGGCGGCAATGATCGCCTGCTTCATGTATTGCGGGACCTGCTCGATGGCGATAAAGGCGCGGCGTTCTTCCCCGAATTCGCCGATCAGGGCGCCGTCGGCCGTGTATATCCGCAGGGGCAGCTTGGGTTTGTAGTTGGTCAGCGCCTCGAGCGGCGGCAGGTTGGGGTAGATCAGGGCCGCGGCCAGTCCGGCCAGGGCGGTGCCGACCACTCCGAGACTGATGATCAGCGCCAGTGCGTAATGCCACCATTTGGTAAACATCGGGTTCCTTGTAATTCAGTGCCTAAAGTTTTCGCTGATTATAGGCGTTAGTGGTGTTGGAAATTGGACACATGTGTTCATCTCTTTTGGTGTGGCGAGAAAAAAACTGTTAAAAACCGTGCGTTGTTGCTAGCATCTAAAAACGATAACAAGAAAAAGCGCCAACTCACAGAAGCGTAAAGGAAAACTCTTGCACCTGAATATCAATCTGGACTGGCTGTCCGCAAAAGGGTTGCCCATTATCGGGCTCGATATCAGCACGACTGCGGTCAAGCTGGTTGAGTTGTCCGATGCCGGCAAAGGAATGCTGCGGATAGAGCGCTATGTGATCGAGCCCCTGCCCAGGGAGGCGGTGACAGACGGCAATATTGCCAACCTTGACCAGGTGGCCGACACCTTGCGTACGGCCTGGAAGAATCTCGGCACGCGCGTCAAGAACGTTGCCCTTGCGTTGCCTTCATCGGCGGTGATCACCAAAAAAATTCTGGTGCCGGCCAGCCTGAAAGGCGTCGACCTGGAAAATCAGGTGGAAACCGAGGCCAACCAGGTCATCCCCTTCTCGCTGGACGAGGTGAATCTGGATTTTCAGGTTCTTGGCCCGTCGCCCGGCAGTCCGGACGACGTGCAGGTTCTGCTGGCTGCCGCGCGCAAGGAAAAAGTCGAGGACCGTGTGGCGGTGGCCGAGGCGGCGGGGCTCAATGCCTACATCATGGACGTCGAGTCTTACGCCACCCAGACCGCCTACGAGCAGATCGCCCACTTGCTGCCCAGTGGCGGCGCCAAGCAGACGGTGGCGATCATTGATGTGGGCGCGCAGAACATGCACATCAATATTCTCCATGACAACGAATCGATTTATCTGCGCGAACATGGTTTTGGCGGCAACCAGCTGAACAACGAAATTTCCCGCCGCTACGGCATGACCAGCGATGAGGCCGAAATGGCCAAGCGCAAGGGCACGCTACCCGAAAGCTACGACATGGAAGTGCTGCAGCCATACAGTGAAACCCTGGCAATGGAAATTGGTCGTGCGCTGCAGTTGTTCACCACATCCACCCAGTATCACAGGGTCGATCAGATCCTGCTGGCCGGTGGCGGCGCCATGATTCCCGGCATCGATGAAGTAGTCGCCCAGCGCACCAGCATGCCGACCATGGTCGTCAACCCGTTTGCCAACATGGCAGTCGGCTCCAAAATACGGCCACAGGCACTCACCGCCGATGCGCCTTCCCTGTTTGTCGCTTGCGGCCTCGCCATGCGGAGGTTTGACCCCCAATGATCCGCATTAACCTTCTCCCACATCGCGAACTTGCGCGTGCCTCACGGCGCCGCCAGTTCAATGTTCTTCTGGGCATTGCCGTCGTTGCAGGTGTTGTTGCCGTTATTCTCGGACACACGCTGATCGCTGCGCGCCAGTCGACGCAGGACGAGCGCAATGCTTTCCTCGAACAGGAAATTGCCACGCTCGACGGCCAGATCGGACAAATCAAGAAAATTCGCGAACAGACCCAGGC
>JBFHXL010000033.1:0-10884 GCA_041599035.1 Thiobacillus sp.
CCGGCAGTCTTCGGCTGGGTCACGGCACACGACCAGATCGACCTGCTGGCGCAGATCGGCATCACCGTGCTGCTGTTCGTGGTGGGCCTCAAGCTCGACCTGCGCCACATCCGTCACATCGGCCCGGTCGCGCTTGCCACCGGCCTCGGGCAACTGGCCTTCACCATTCTGTTCGGCTTTTTCATCATCCTGGCGCTCGGCAAGGGCTGGCTCGAAGCGCTGTATGTCGCGGTGGCGCTGACCTTTTCCAGCACCATCATCATCGTCAAGCTGCTGTCCGACAAGCGCGAACTCGACTCGCTGCACGGCCGCATCGCCGTCGGCTTCCTGATCGTGCAGGATCTGGCGGTCGTCATCGCGATGATGGTCATGAGCGGCCTCGGCGACCTGGGCAAAGACGGCGGAAGCGGTGGCATGCTGGCGCTGACGCTGCTGGCGCGTCTCGGCGGGGCCGCACTGCTGCTGACTGTATTGATGCGCTACGTGCTGCCGCGCATCGTCGATACCCTTGCGCGCTCGCAGGAACTGCTGCTGATCTTCGCCATTGCCTGGGGCACCGCGCTGGCGGCGCTCGGCGAACACGCCGGCTTCAGCAAAGAGGCCGGTGCCTTCATTGCCGGATTCTCGCTCGCCTCCACCGCCTACCGGGAAGCGATCAGCGCGCGGCTTTCCAGCATCCGCGACTTCCTGCTGCTGTTCTTTTTCATCGACCTCGGCGCCAAGCTCGATTTTTCCACCCTCGGCGACGAAACCGGTTCTGCCATCGTGCTCGCGCTGTTCGTGCTGATCGGCAACCCGCTGATCGTGATGGCGATCATGGGCTACATGGGCTACCGCAAGCGCACCGGGTTTCTCGCCGGCCTGACGGTGGCGCAGATCTCCGAGTTCTCCATCATCTTCGTCGCCATGGGCATCAGCCTGGGCCACGTCGGTTCCAGCGCGCTGGGGCTGACCACGCTGATCGGGCTCATCACCATCGCGCTGTCGTCCTACATGATCCTGTATTCGCAACGGCTGTATGCCTGGCTCGCCCCCTGGCTGGGCCTGTTCGAGCGCAGACACCCTTTTCGCGAACTCGCGGTCGAGAACGCCCGCCCCCACCACACACGTCCCGACATCCTCGTTTTTGGCCTGGGTCGCTATGGCAGCCGGCTGGCGCGCAAACTGCGCGAGCAGGGGATGCATGTTCTGGGGGTGGATTTCGACCCCGAAGTGGTGCGTGCTCACCAGCGGCTCGGCCTGGACGCCCGCTTTGGCGATGGCGAGGCCCCCGACTTCATCGAGGGCCTGCCGCTGGCGGACGTGCCCTGGGTCGTCAGTACCTTGCCGGACACCGCATCGAACCGCATTTTGCTCCACGGGCTTATGACGGGACATTACGCCGGCCAGATTGCGATCGTGGCACGCGACGAGCGTGACGCCGCAGCGCTGCACGACCTCGGTAAAATCGAAGTGATCCTGCCGTTCAACCAGGCGGCCGATTTTGCTGCGCTCGATTTGGCTGCACGCATCGCCGCAGCCGAACTGTCACCCGACCACAAGGAGACCTCATGAACCCCTCGCCTTCCCTGCTGGCCGCCACCGATTTTTCTGACCCTGCACGGCACGCCCTGGAGCGGGCCGCGCAACTGGCTTCCACACACAACGGATCCCGGCTCACGCTGACCCACGTCATCAGCAGTTCCATGCTCGAGCGCCTGCGCGGACTGATGCAGGACGAGGCGCCCACCGTGAAAGACCACTTGCTGCATGAGGCACAAACCGCTTTGACGGAACAGGCGACCCACCTCGGCGAAAAATATGCGTGCCCGGTGGAGACGCTGTTACGCCAGGGACCGGCCTTGAATGTCATTTCCGATCTGGCCGATGAACTGCAAGCGGATTTGCTGGTGATGGGTGTACGCGGCGCACACTTCGTGCATGAGTTTCTGATCGGCTCGACCACCGAGCGCGTGCTGCGCAAAACCCGGCGGCCCATGCTCGCGGTCAAACAACGCCCGCAAGGTCCTTATCGGCGCGTCCTGGTCCCGGTCGATTTCTCGCCCCATGCCGCCGCCGCGGCTACGACAGCACATGCCTGGCTGCCCCATGCCGAAATCGTCCTGCTGCATGCATTTGGCGTCGAAATGGAAAGCACGCTGCGCTTCGCCAGTGTCGCCGAAGAGCAGATACACGAATACCGCGCCCGCGCCCGCGAAGCCGCGTTCGACTCGATGCGTCAATTTGTCGAGGCGCTGCCCATCCCCGCATCACGACTCACACGCGTAATCGTTCACGGCGCGCCCACCCTGCAAATCCTCGAACACGAGCAGTCGCTCGACATCGACCTCATCGCCATGGGCAAGCATGGTCAGTCCGCGCTGGAAGAATTGCTGCTCGGCAGCGTCACCAAACATGTTCTCGCCTATTCCGGCAGCGACGTGCTGATTGCCGGCCACACCGGCTGAGCATCCTCGGCCGCCATCAGACTCTGACCAACCCGTTGGGCTGGCAGCAGGTCATTGCACAGCGCGCCCGCCACACATTGCCAGGTCAGCCCAGCTTGTTGTCGGCAATGTGATAGTGCGGGTCGCTGCGCACGTCGATTTCCACCATCTCCTTGGCCTTGGTCAGCAGTTCCAGGCAGTCGGGTGCCAGGTGACGCAGGTGCAGGCGCTTACCCGCTTTTCGATAACGCTCGGCGAGGCTGTCGATCGCCTCGACCGCCGAGTGGTCCATCACCTTGGCGCGGGCAAAGTCGATCACCACTTCGTCGGTATCCTCAGACGGCGTGAACTGCGACAGAAAATCTGCGGTGGATGCGAAGAATAGCGTGCCTTCGAGTTCATAGACCTTCCAGCCGTGGCTCTCGACTCCGACCCGGACCTGGATATGCTTGGCATGCTGCCAGGCAAATACCAGCGCCGAGATGATCACGCCGGTGATGACCGCAATGGCGAGATCGGTGAACACCGTGATCACCGTCACCGCCACCACCACCAGCGCATCGCTCTTCGGTACCCGACGCAAGGCATTGAAGCTGCCCCAGGCAAAGGTTTTTTGCGACACCACGAACATCAGGCCGACCAGCGCGGCGATCGGAATCAGTTCGATCCAGCTCGACAGAAACAGGATGAACGACAGCAGGAACAGCGCCGCCGCAATGCCGGACAGGCGCTGCGTCGCGCCGTTGTTCACGTTGATCATGCTCTGCCCGATCATCGCGCAGCCGCCCATGCCGCCGAAGAAACCGGTGATCACGTTGGCTGAGCCCTGCGCCACGCATTCGCGATTCGGCTGGCCGCGCGTGTCGGTCATTTCGTCGATCAGGTTCAAGGTCAGCAGCGACTCGATCAGTCCGATCGCCGCCAGGATCAGGCTGTAAGGGAAGATGATCTGCAACGTCTCCCAGGTGAACGGCACCCGCGGCAGGTGAAACTGCGGCAGGCCGCCCTCGATGGAGGCCATGTCACCGACGGTCTTGGTGTCGATGCCGGAAAAAATCACCAGCGCCGACACCACGACAATACCGCCCAATGCCGACGGGATTGCCCTGGTCAGGCGCGGCAACAGATAAATGATCGCCATCGTCAGCGCAATCAACCCGAGCATGGTGGCCAGCGGCATGCCCGTCATCCAGGTAGGGTTGCCGGCGGCATCCGGCAGCTTGAAATGCCCCATCTGCGCCAAAAAAATCACGATGGCCAGGCCGTTGACAAAGCCGATCATCACCGGGAACGGCACCATGCGAATAAATTTGCCCAGTTTGAACAAGCCAAAAATGACCTGCAACAAACCCATCAGCACCACCGTGGCGAACAGGTATTCGACACCGTGAGTGACCACCAATGCCACCATCACCACCGCCAGCGCCCCGGTCGCGCCCGAGATCATGCCGGGACGGCCGCCAAAGGTGGCCGTGATCAAGCCCATGATGAAAGCGGCATACAGGCCCACCAGCGGATGGACCTGCGCGACGAACGCGAAAGCAATCGCTTCCGGCACCAGCGCCAGCGCGACGGTAAGACCGCTCAGCACGCACAGCTTGATCATGGCAGGGGAATATGCGGGGCAGGAAATGAATTTCATGAAAACCGTCTGAAACGTAAACAATGTGCCCGCCATCCCGAGGTGCAACGCACGATGGCGGCAAAGCCATCCGGGTTCCTCATGGAGCGGGCGGTAGTGAATGTAGGGGAATTGCGAAAACACGAAACCACGCGAACGGGGCCACACAGCATGCTTTCTGGCCTGCCCCGATTTTCCCATGAAACCCGCTTGCGCCCTAATAGCCGCAATAAACTCGTCCAGAAAGACACCTGCATACGGGCGCGCAGTTGCCGTGCGCATCCCGGTCGATCCGTCAAAGCCTGCTGCTTTCCGTTTTCATGTCCTAC
Source organism: Thiobacillus sp. (assembly GCA_041599035.1). Taxonomy (GTDB): domain Bacteria; phylum Pseudomonadota; class Gammaproteobacteria; order Burkholderiales; family Thiobacillaceae; genus Thiobacillus. Next base: position 4,377 of record JBFHXL010000033.1, read on the forward strand.
ACTTCAAGCTTGGCGCAATCTTCAGCTGTCGGCTGACGAATCACGCGTTGAACCGACCATACCAATACACGGAGATTTCTTACAGGCCGAAAGAGCCATTTAAGTACACATTTCGCACGTGCTTTTGCCATGCAAAGGGAGGGGGAATGAATTCAATTAACCGTAATGTTGTGGCGCTGATGGATGACACGCTCCACAGAAAACTGCATGGACACTTGCAGGACAGAGGGTGGAAACTGCACAGCGCGCCCCATGTGGACGAACTCGCTGCACTTTTTGAACAGCAGGAATTTCATGCCGGTCTGCTGCAACTGCAGCGCGTCGGAAATGGCCCGCTTTTTGATCTGGTAGGGAAGCAACCCTCCCTGCAATGGATTGCCCTGATGGATCACGCCTTTTGGCAACCCACGCCACAACACCGTAATTTTCTGGCCGGCGTGTACGATTTCCATACCCTGCCGGTCGATCATGACCGGCTGATCCTTTCCCTCGGGCACGCCTGGGGCAAGGGCCGACTGCTCAAACAACCCCAGGCACGCCCCGACTCCCTGGAACACCATGGCCTCGTGGGAAACAGCCCGGCGATGCAATCTTTCGCCCAATCGCTGCGCAAAGCCGGAAAGGTGGATGCGCCGGTCCTGATCGGCGGCGAAAGCGGCACCGGCAAGGAGTTGGCCGCCCATGCCATCCACAACATGTCCGCCCGCGCCACGCGTCCGTTTGTGGCGGTCAACTGCGGCGCCCTGCCCACCCATCTAATCCAGAGCGAACTGTTCGGCCACGAAAAGGGCGCGTTCACCGGCGCGCACCAGCGCAAGATCGGCCATATGGAAGCGGCTCAGGGGGGCACCCTGTTTCTGGATGAAATTGCCGACCTGCCTCTCGACCTGCAGGCCAACCTGCTGCGCGTCCTGCAGGACAAGGTCATCGAGCGGCTGGGTTCCTCCCAGAAGATACAGCTGGATATCCGGATCATCGCTGCAACCCATATCAACCTGCTGCAAGCCGTTGCCAAAGGCCATTTCAGGGAAGACCTGTACTACCGTCTCAACGTCATCAACCTTCAGGCGCCTCCCCTGCGTGAGCGGCAGGGAGACATCGAACTGCTGGCCTCAAGCTTGCTGCAGAAGTTTTCCTGGGAAACCGGCGGCAAGGTCAAGGGCTTCAGCCGGCAGGCCTTGCGTGCGATCAACCAGTATTCCTGGCCCGGCAATGTACGGGAATTGATCAACCGCATCCGGCAGGGCGTGGTCATGGCCGAACATCTGTATCTCACCCCGGAGGATCTGGGGATGGAGCGACGCACGTCGTGCACGGAACGCCTGACGCTCGACGGGGCACGCGCCAAAGCCGAGTCTGATGCCATCCGCTCCGCGTTGCGCCGCTGTCAGCAGAACGTTTCCGAAGCGGCCAAGGAACTCGGCGTCTCGCGCGCCACCTTGTATCGTCTGCTGGACCGCCACGATCTATCCGGTCCCGGCAAGAACAAAACAGCCGCCAATGTACGCAATCGCCACGAACCCACGCAACTGGCCGCCAGCGGATAAAAAATGCAGTTGCAGCGACTTGACCGACCAGGCGCACTCATGCTGGCAGTCGACCGGCATGCGTGTAAAATCCCCGAAAAATCAATTAATAAAGCCTTGAGCGAATTTCGATTTTCCGGATTACGGTGCATCTCGCTGCGCTCAGGCTAATGCGGATTGCTTGGCCCAAAATGTCACATCCAAACAATCGGGGGAGGAAACGAAGATGAAAAGAACAGGGACCTGGGCTTGCACCGGCCTGGCATTGATGTTGGGCGCGCAGCTTGCCCATGCCGAAGAGATCCGACAGGCAAGCCTGGATATCACCGCGCCGCGGTCGGACATCGGCACCGCCCAGCCCGACATGAAGCAACTGCTCAAGCAGGTCGCGGCACAGGCCATGCAGCTGGCCGAACAGCAACGTCAAATCGACGAATCGCGCCGCCAGCTCGAAGCCCTGCAACAGCAGTTGAGCAGCGTGCTGGGCGGAACGGCCCAGGCGGTCAAAGTGGCGGGGCCTGCCCAGCTTTTTCACGTCGCCCAGGCAACGGAACCCGGAAGCCGGGCTGACGCACCCAATCCCGACAGCCCGGTCGGCCAGCCTTCAAAAGAACGCCCCACCAACCTTGACGTGGCTACGGTCTTTTCCCAGCCCAGCATCCTCACGCCCAAGGGCACATTCGTTTTCGATCCTTCGCTGCAGTATTCCTACAGTTCATCGGACCGCGTCTCCATCATCGGCTACAGCGTGCTCAACGCGGTGCTGATCGGCGCAATCGACGTGCGCAGCGTCAACCGCAACAACTGGATCCTGAGCCTGGGCGGCCGCTACGGCCTGTCCGAGCGGATGGAGGTCGAGGCGCGCATCCCCTACGTCTACCGCAGCGACGACTCGCTGTCACGCAGAATTTCAGGGGGGGCTATCGATGAACTGGTCAGTTCGGATGGCAACGGACTCGGTGACATTGAGGTGGCTGCGCGCTACCAGCTCAATGCGCCGAAAGCCGACAGCGCCTTCTATATCGCGGGGCTGCGTTTCAAGAGCCACACCGGCAAAGACCAGTACGAAGTCGCCTACGACACCAATTTCAACCTGCCGACAGAACTGCCGACCGGATCCGGTTTCTACAGCCTGCAGCCCAGCCTGAGCGCGGTGTTGCCGGCCGATCCGGCGGTGTTCTTCGGCGGCGTCAATTACGCCTGGAATATCAAGCGAGACATAAATAAAACGATCGGCACCACTTGGGTTGGCGAAGTGGATCCCGGTGACTCGTTCGGCATCAACTTCGGCATGGGGCTGGCGCTCAACGAACGCAGTTCGTTCAGCCTGGGCTATGAACATACCTGGATCGGCAAAACCGAGATGGATGGCAGGGAAGCGTCCAATACACTTTCGGTTCAGCTGGCCACCCTGCAGGCGGGCTTTTCCTACCGCCTGAGCAAACGCACCAACCTGAGCCTGTCGATCGGCGCCGGCCTGACCAGCGACACACCGGACACCACCCTCACCCTGCGCGTCCCGATCAAGTTCTGACGCGCGGAACTTAAGCGGCAAAAACAAGCGACAAAAAACCGGGCTGCTGCCCGGTTTTTTGTTGGCTACGGTTGGATCAGCGCAGCCCGCGCATCCCCTGCTCGAGAATGGCGTTGAGCCGCGCCTCAGCCGCAAGCATTTTCGACGCAATGGTGGCATTCATGATCGTGACATTGCGGATGATCTGATCGTTCAGCGAGTTCTGGATGACGGTGGTCAGGGCGTTCGCCGAAATATTGGACGGCAAGGCGACCGTATTGCCCGGGCCGTTCTGGATGACGGTCAGCGAACCTTGCGTGGTGACCTGCGGGCTTGCACCCGCCGCGGATGCAACCGACGGTGCGGTTGTATCTGACGTTGCAGTTGTATCTGCGGAATGTGCCGACAGGCTGGCGCTTGAAGTAGACGATGCCGACGTTTGCGCGCCGCTTACGCTCTGGTCGAGCGGCACGGTCGCGGATGCGGCCAGCGCTTCACTCGTAGCGGAATCCACGACGGCTGTCGCCACCGAGACATTCTCGGCGCCCCCAGATTGCACGATGGCTTCGGGTACGGTCGGAACGGGGACGGCACTCGTTGCCACGGACGGTTGAGCCGGCACGGGAGGCTCGGCAACACCCGCTTTATCGGCGCCCAATCCCGCCGCCATCTGCTCCAGCTGCGCGAGCGACGTCAGCGCAAAGGGATTGAGCATCACCGACGACACCAGTTCACCGTTGATGAACGTCAGGCGCTCAAGTGAAAATGCCATCAGGAACTCCAGCCCGTTCAGGTTGACGATGAATCCGCCGCGCATGCGATCGAGTTCCTCGTCGCTCGCGCGCGGCGAATTGTCAAAGGAATACGAGGCGTGCGCGAACCCGGCAAACAACAGGGCGAACATCAATACAGCGGTGCGAAAGCCTGACATGACCCGTCTCCTCAATAATCGCCGGGAGGCCGGCGCAACAACGTGACATTGGCGAGATCATTCGGACCTGAAGCCATGCCGATTGGCGCTTTTTCGCGCACTTTCCAGTCCTTCGGATCGTTGAACACCGCTATGTCGTTGCGTCCGTTGACGACGAACACGATGCGGTTGATCAACATGCGTTCGAACTGCTTGAGGTCCATGACACGCGCGCCGAGCGCCGGATCACCAAAGGCGATCTTGCCGTCACGGATTCCCTTGATGACGACAAAATGGTTGTAGCCGCCGTCGCGGATCAGCACGATGGCCGGAATACCCACGCCAGCGAGCTTTTCCAGGCTGGCGTTGTAGCCATCCGCACGGTAGCCGCGCGCTTCGAGAAAACGCTTGATGTCGAGCAGGGAAAAGCCTTCCTTGCGGATTTTGGCCTGATCGCCCATTTCCCACATCGCGGAATAAGCCGCCTCTTCCGTGATCGGGTCATCGTAGTGATAGGTGAGCAGCGTGGAGAGCGCTGCCGAGCCGCAACTGAAATCATATTGCTGGCGCACGATGGCGCGGAACTTCTGTTCCTTCATGCTGGTGGTCTTGACATCAAAAGAGCCGGAGCCTGCGCCGGGGATGTCGACCATGCCGGCCTTCACGGCAGGCATCGAAATCATCGCGATGACAAACAACGCGATAACGAACAGTAGCTGGACACGATTCTGCATGGAATGCTCCTTGAATTGCTTCCTGCGCGTTTCCCTTATTGCATCTGGATATTCAATATCACCGCGCTCTGGATCAGCACGTTGTTGCCGGAGTTCTGGATCATGGTGGACATTCCCGAATTGTTTGCGAGCGAGCCATCGCTCACCATGTTGCTGCCGGTGACGACATCGGTCGCACTGTTCGAGTACAGCGCCGCATCCAGGTCGTTGCTGTTGGTAATCAGCGCCATGCCGCGCTGACCTGCAAGCCTGTCGTCCGAAACGGCGGCTTCGAATGCCCCGTCGTTGCCGGGGATGCTCGGGCCGGGTTCGGCCCAAACAAGTTGTAGGGGTAAAACAAAAGTCAAAACCGAGAGCGTTTTCAGTATCGTGATGGGGATATTCATGACGTCTTCCTTTTCCTTACGGAAATCCCCGGAACCGCATCGCGGTCCCGGGGCATCGACTTACTGCACCGTCAGGTTGGCCTGAACAGTCACGCCGATCTGGGTCAAGGCATTGGCCCCGGTGTTTTGCGACACGGAGATGATGCCTGCGCCGTTGGTCACGCTGCTGGCCATGCTGTTGGAGGCATCGTAGGTACCCGCGTTGCCACCAAGCGAGTCACCACCATTTCCGCCAACACCACCCGTGCCCGTCGTTGCAGAGGCCATGGCGCTGCTGCTGGCTGCACCACCCATTTCGCCATTTCCACCATTACCGCCAGAACCAGTGGCCGTTGCTGCACCACCCGCTCCGCCTGCGCCACCTGCACCGCCTGCTGCACCATTGCCGCCGTCACCGACTGCAGCGCTACCGCCTGCACCGCCGTTACCGCCGGTACCTGCTGCGCCATTGCCTGCCGTGCTGGTTGCTGCTGCTCCGGTGCCTGCACCACCCGTTGCGGTGCCACCTGCCGCACCGCTCCCAGAGGTGTTGGTAGCGACGCCACCCGTGCCAGCGCCACCCGTTGAGGCGCCGCCTGCCGCACCTGCACCACCTGCGCCACCCGTTGCTGCGCCTGCTGTGCTGGAGCCGGTTGCGCTGCCACCTGCAGCACCCGTGCCTGCGCCACCCGTGCTGGTGCCGGTTGCGCTCCCGCCTGCAGCACCCATGCCGGCACCAGCCATGCTGGTGCCGGTTGCGGCGCCACTTGCAGCGCCATCACCGCCGCTTGCTGTGCTGGATCCGGTTGCGCCGCCACTTGCAGCACCCGTACCCGCACCTGCCATGCTGGTGCCGGTTGCGGCGCCGCTTGCAGCACCCGTACCCGTACCCGCCGTGCTGGTGCCGGTTGCACTGCCATCAGCCGCGCCCGACCCTGCACCGCCGGTGCTGGAGCCAGTTGCATTACCACCTGCAGCGCCCGACCCTGCGCCGGCCATGCTGCTGCCGGTTGCGCTACCATCAGCTGCGCCCGACCCTGCGCCGGCCATGCTGGTGCCGGTTGCGGCGCCACTTGCAGCACCCGTACCTGTACCAGCAGTGCTGGAGCCGGTTGCGCTGCCACTTGCAGCACCCGTGCCCATACCCGCCGTGCTGGTGCCGGTTGCGCTGCCGTCTGCAGTGCCCGTACCCGCACCTGCCGTGCTGCTGCCGCTGGCGCTGCCACTTGCCGCACCCGTACCCGCACCGGCCATGCTGCTGCCGGTTGCGCTGCCGTCTGCAGTGCCCGTACCCGCACCGGCCGTGCTGCTGCCTGTTGCGCTGCCATCAGACATGCCAGACCCTGCACCGGCCGTGCTGCTGCCGGTTGCGCTGCCGTCCGCAGTCCCCGTACCCGCACCGGCCGTGCTGCTGCCTGTTGCGCTGCCATCAGACATGCCAGACCCTGCACCGGCCGTGC
>JBFHXL010000034.1:0-10856 GCA_041599035.1 Thiobacillus sp.
ACCCCGAATGCACACCCCAACAGGCTCAGCAACAGAAATCTGAAAAAAAGCATGTGCACCATCCCGTACCCGATCCCCGTCCATCTTGCCGCACGTCTGTCCGCGTGCAAGATGAATTTTGGACTAGGCGCCCCCCGGAGAAGACCGGCGCCAGTGGCCCGAACGCCCGCCCTGCTTCTCCAGCAACCGGATATCGCCCATCACCATGCCGCGGTCGACCGCCTTGCACATATCATAAATAGTCAGCAGGGCGACGCTGACGCCGGTCAGCGCCTCCATTTCCACCCCGGTCTTGCCGACGGTCTCGGCGGTCACGGTGCAGGTGATCGCCGATTCGGCCGTGTCGTGATCGAATTCGACGCCCGCCCGGGTCAACGCGATCGGGTGGCAGAGCGGGATCAGCTCAGCCGCCCGCTTGGTTGCCTGAATCGCCGCGATGCGCGCGATGCCCAGCACATCACCCTTGGCCGCCTGGCCACCCAGGATGCGCGCCAGGGTATCGGGTAACATGCTGATCCGACCGCTTGCCACGGCAACGCGGCGGGTATCGTCCTTACCCGCCACGTCGACCATGACCGCACGGCCGCTTTCATCAAAATGGGTGAATTCGCTCATGTTCAGGAACCTTGTTGGCAATTTGCCTATCGTAATCGAAATGCTGTCATCCACCCCCACCCTTAGCTGCTGATGCTGCGCACCCTGCTCGCCTTTACCCTGGCCATCCAACCGGTTATGGCCGCCGACCTGCCCGATCTGGGCGAAGTGTCCCGCCAGTATTTTTCCGATCAGGAAGAGCAGGCGATGGGGCGTGCCATCATGCATGACGTCTATGCCGACCCGCGCTATCTGGACGACCCCGAAATCGAGACCTACCTCAACCAGCTCGGATACAAGCTGGTCTCGGTCAGCCCCCGCAACCAGCGCGAATTCATTTTCTTCGTGGTCAGCGACCCCACCATCAACGCGTTTGCGATGCCGGGCGGCAACATCGGCGTCCACACCGGCCTGCTGCTGACCGCGCAAAGCGAATCCGAACTGGCCAGCGTGATTGCGCACGAAATCGCACACGTCACCCAGGACCACATCGCCCGCATGGTCGCCGCACAAAGCCAGAGCTACTGGCCGACCATGGCCGCGCTGGCGCTGGCGCTGCTGGCATCGCGTTCCAATTCCAATGTGGCGGGCGCTGCCATCGCCACCACCCAGGCCTATTCCATCCAGAATCAGCTCAACTACGGCCGCGATTACGAACGTGAGGCGGACCGCCTGGGATATGACATGCTCAACCGCAGCAATTACGACGTACGCGGCATGAGCGGGTTTTTCAGCCGGCTCCAGCGCGCCAGCCGGTTCTACGACAGCAGTGCACCGGCCTATTTGCGCACTCACCCGCTTACCAGCGAGCGCATCGCCGACATGGAAGCACGGACCCAATCCGCGCCCTATCATCAGGTCGAGGACAGCCTCGACTTCCATCTGGTGCGCGCCCGCCTGCGTGCCATGGAGAACAGCCCGGCCGATGCCGTGCTCGCCGCGCGCAGCACGCTGCAAGAAAAGCGCTACAGCAACGAGACCGCCGCCCGCTACGGCCTGGTCACCGCGCTGGTGCGGGCCCGCCAGTTCAGCGAAGCCGAATCTGAATTCCAGAAGCTTCCATCCGGCAAGAACAGCAGCCCGATGATCCAGCAGCTGGGTGCCTACACCGCGCTGATGGCCGGCAATCCCAAACTCGCCTTGAAGCGCTATCAGTCAGGCAGCACCACCTATCCGGGCTACCGGCCATTGCAATACGGTTATATCAGCGCCCTGCTGGCATCAGGCCAGAACGGCGAGGCATTGGTACAGGTCGACGCGCAACTGGCGCTGTATCCGGCCGACCGTCGCCTGTGGCGGCTGGCCGCACAGACCCATGCCCAGCTGGGACATCGCATGCTGAGCCACCGCGCCCAGGCTGAAGTGGCTGCCTTGAGCGGCAATCTGGTTGCAGCGATCGAGCAGATCACGCTCGGCATCAAGGCAGGCGACGGCAGCTTTTATGAGTTGTCGGCGGCAGAAGCACGGCGCCGCGAATGGCAGGCCATGGAGAAAGCGCAGCGTAAAAGCTAGCTTTCCCTGCGCGCGGGCCCTGTCTGGGCGGGCTGGTAAGAATTTACCCTGCTTAATTGGCCGAATAATTCATGCCCGGCCTTGCATGATAAAAACTTATTCAACTATGCTTCGTCTCATCCATTACTGGATAGCGTTTGCTTCACGGCCTCCCCCAAACGGCAGCGCTTTCATCACCGCATTAAAAAAATCAGGAGGATGACTATGCGAAAGTTGCACTTGCTAATGACAGCCTGCGCCATGGGCGCAATCGCCCTGACAGGCAGCGCACTCGCTGCCAAGGAGATGACTGGCAAAGAAATCGCGTTCGACAGGAAACACGGCAACTGCCTGGCATGCCACGGCATGCCGACCCTGCCTGATGCCGAATCCGCCGGACTATACGGTCCACCCTTGATCGCCATGAGCGCACGCTTTCCCGACAAGGCCAAGCTGCGTGCCCAGATCTGGGATGCGACAGTGGCCAATCCTTCTTCCACCATGATTCCGTTTGGCAAGCATGGTGTGTTGACGGAGCAGGAAATCGACAAAGTGACCGACTTTGTCTACGGTCTGTAAATAAATCCGTTCTTATAAATCAATCGAAGCTTAGGAGACATGCCCATGAACGCACTTCGTAGAAACGTACTGAAAAGCGCCGCCGGCGCGGGTACCGTGGCAGTGGCCGTGGCTGCTGGCCTGTTGACCCCCACCTTTGCCCTGGCGGGTGCTCCGCGCAGCGCCTTTCAGGCCAAGAACCTCGGCGACGCCCTGAAGGAAATGGGGGCAACCGGTGCAGCCGATTCCAAGGACATCACCATCAAGGCACCCGACATCGCAGAAAACGGCGCCGTCGTGCCGGTGGAAGTGACCAGCGGAATCGCAGGCACCACGTCAATCGCCATTTTTGCCGAAAAGAACGCATCCCCGCTGATCGCCGACTTCGATCTGATGAACGGCGCCCAGGGCTTTGTCTCCACCCGGATCAAGATGGGCCAAACCTCCCTGGTTCGCGCCGTGGTCAAGGCCGGCGGCAAGTCCTACACTGCGTCCAAAGAAGTCAAAGTGACCATTGGCGGGTGCGGCGGTTAATCGACCCTGTCCTTGTCCACCATATCTTGATCTGAACATTTTTAGGAAAGGAAAGCCAAATGGCTGAACCGATGCGTATCCGTGCCACGATGGCCGGCGATGTTGCCGATGTCAAAGTGCTGATGAACCACATTATGGAAACCGGCCTGCGTAAAGACGCCAAAACCGGTCAAATGGTGCCCGCCCACTACATCACCGAAGTGACTGCGAGCGTCAACGGGACCAAGGTTCTGGACGCCGGCATGAGCGGCGGCATTTCCAAGAACCCCTACCTGGGATTCAAGGTTAAAGGCCCCAAGGCCGGTGACAAGGTCGTTATCAACTGGGTCGACAACAAAGGCGACAAAAACACCGCCGAAGCGACCATCGGCTAAGACAGATGTCACACGAGCGGGGCAGGTCCCCGCTCCCGCTTTATTCATCAGGTTTCTGGAGGACGGCATGAAACAACAACTCATTATGAAACTGCTGACAGGGATGGCAGGCTTGAGCATCGGGCTGGGCGCCGCCACGGCATTCGCAACCCCCGAATCGGACAGACAGGAACTCATCAAGTACTACACGCAGAAGTACCCCAATGTGAAAGTCGACGATTATGTCTACGGCGCGCTGGCATTCGATGCCGACAGCAAGGCGCAGTATGACGCCATTATGGAATTTCCGCCTTTCGATTCCGAAATCGACAAGGGCCGCAAGATGTGGGAAACCCCCTTCAAGAACGGCAAGACCTATGCCGACTGCATGCCCAATGGCGGCAAGCAGATCGCCGGCAACTATCCCATGTTCGACGAAGCCAAGGGCAAGGTCGTGGTGCTGAAGAACGTCATCAACGACTGCCGCACCGCCAACGGTGAAGCGCCCTTTTCATTCGACGACGCGAAGACCATGGGATTGCTCACGTCCTACATGCGCACCCTGTCCGATGGCATGCTGATGAACATCAAGGTTGAAGGCCCCAAAGCCACGGCAGCGTATGAAGACGGCAAGAAAACCTTCTACAGCCGCAGGGGACAGCTCAACTTCGCCTGCGCCAGCTGCCACGTGCAGAATGCCGGCAACCGCCTGCGCTCCGAGATGATCTCGCCCGCTATCGGCCATACGGTTCACTGGCCGGTGTTCCGTGGCGGCGACCGGGTAACCACGCTGCAGGATCGTTACAAAGGCTGTTTCAAGCAGGTACGGGCCGTACCACCCGCAACGAACAGCCCCACCATGAACAACCTGGAGTATTTCCACTCCGCGCTGTCCAACGGTCTGCCGATGAAAGCTTCAGTGTTCCGCAAATAAGCGGCGCCGGAAAGGTACTGCCTACACCAAGAGAAAGCCCGGTCACCCGGGCTTTCTCGTTTTTGCATACGTATCCGAACGTAATCCGGAGTTACTATTTACCGGCTCTGCAACGCAGGGCAACAATATTGCAGCCGCCCCATCAAACAACCTGTTTCACGAGAACAAACCTATGCACATGAACCGCCGTGAGTTTCTGCAATTGCTGGCCGTCGCCGCCGCATCCGGCATGGCGCTGGACAGCAAGTCCGCCCTGTCCGACGGAATAGCGCCTTCGAATTTCTACGACGTGCCGCGTCACGGCAACGTTTCCTTTTTGCACTTTACCGACTGCCATGCTCAGCTATTGCCGGTATGGTTCCGCGAGCCGAACGTCAACCTGGGCATCGGTGGCGCAGTCGGCAAGCCCCCCCATCTGGTGGGCCGGAACCTGCTGAAAAAGTTTGGCATCCAACCCGGCAGTGCCGAAGCGCACGCCTTCACCTATCTCGACTTTCAGGAGGCAGCCAGGGTCTACGGCAAGGTCGGCGGCTTTGCCCATCTGAAAACCCTGGTCGACCAGATGCGCGCGCAGCGCCCCGGAGCGCTGCTGCTCGACGGCGGCGACACCTGGCAGGGCTCGGCCACCTCGTTGTGGACCAATGCGCAGGACATGGTCGACGCCTGCATCGGGCTCGGGGTCAACGTCATGACCTCGCACTGGGAAGCCATGTTCGGTGCGGATCGGGTGCTGGAAATCGTCAACAAGGACTTCAAGAACGCGGGGGTGGATTTCGTTGCGCAGAACGTCGTCACCAACGACTTCGGCGACCAGGTATTCAAGCCCTACGTGATGAAGGAAATGAATGGCGTGAAGGTTGCCATTCTCGGCCAGGCCTTCCCCTACACCCCGATCGCCAACCCGCGCTACCATGTTCCGGACTGGAGCTTCGGCATCCGTGACGACAGCATGCAGAAATGGGTCGACGAGGCACGTGCCAATGGCGCCAGCGTGGTGATCGTGTTGTCGCACAACGGCATGGATGTCGACCTGAAAATGGCCAGCCGCGTCACCGGCATCGACGCCATCTTCGGCGGCCACACGCACGACGGTGTGCCGCAGCCGGTCGAGGTCAAAAACGCCAAGGGCGTCACCTTGGTGACCAATGCCGGCTCCAACGGCAAGTTCCTCGGCGTGATGGATTTCGATGTCAAGGGAACACGGGTCGTCAGTTACAAATACCGCCTGCTGCCGGTGTTTTCCAACCTGCTTCCGGCCGACCCGGCGATGGACGCGTACATCAAGAAGGTTCGCGCCCCCTACGAAGCCAAACTCAGCGAGAAACTCGCCGTCACCGACGATTTCCTCTACCGTCGCGGCAACTTCAACGGCACCTGGGACCAGTTGCTGGTCGATGCGCTGATGGAGGTCAAGGGAGCGGATGCGGCTTTCTCGCCCGGCTTCCGCTGGGGCACCACGCTGCTGCCGGGTGACGCCATCACGATGGAACGCCTGATGGACCAGACCGCGATCACCTATCCGCAGACCACGCTGAACGAGATGACGGGCGAAACCATCAAGTCGATCATGGAGGACGTCGCGGACAACCTCTTCAATGCCGACCCCTACTACCAGCAGGGCGGCGACATGGTGCGCGTGGGCGGCATCGAATACACGGTCAACCCGACCCAGAAAATCGGCAAGCGGATCAGCAACATGACCATCAAAGGCAAGCCGGTTAACGCCGACAAAGTCTACAAGGTTGCCGGATGGGCGCCGGTCGGCGAAGGCGTGGAAGGCGAGCCGGTCTGGGACGTGGTCGCCGGCTACCTGCGCGACAAGAAAGTGATCAAGGGCTTGAAACTGAACGAACCCCGGATCGTGGGCGTGGGCAAAAGCAATCCCGGGATCGCCGGCTACAGCAAAGGGCTGTCCTGAACCCGTTGTTCATGGCACGTTAAAAAGGGGCGCGAGCCCCTTTTTTAATTCCAAAAATTGTGTGCCGTCGCCCAAGACAGCGTGTCGGGATCAGGAATGGCGCGGCGCCATGCCCCGCAACCGGCCAGCCCCCCGCCGGCCAACGCGCGCTTGAATCCTGTCGCCCATGTAGTCCCTCAAGGCAACCACTCCGACGCCCGCATAACGCAACAGCGGCAATTGTCGGCTGCCCGCATTTCGCACCGCTAAGCGACAGCCTTTTACCCGGTCACCCGCCCAAGCAAAAAACAAATTTTTTCTTTACCTAATATGTATTTTAAATGTATATTCCGATCTCGATGACTGAGTTTGGTGCAGGCAGGTGAAAGTGCGCCGAAACGTGTGAATCGTACCCAACCCAAGAAAATGAAAGGGATCCAACCAATGAGCTCGGCCTTCACAAAATCCGCAGCCCGCAACATCTTCTACGGCGGCGCGGTGTTCTTCTTCCTGCTGTTAGTCGCACTCACGTTCGACACCATGCACACGCTTCCCAAACGTGACAACCGTGAAAACCTGACCGAGTCAGTGGTGCGCGGCAAGCACATATGGGAAACGCGCAATTGCATCGGCTGCCACACGCTGATGGGCGAAGGGGCATATTTTGCGCCCGAACTCGGCAACGTCTACAAGCGGCGCGGCCCGGCGTTCATCAAGGCCTGGATCCAGGGACAGCCGTCCGGCACGCCCGGCCGCCGCCAGATGCCCAACTTCAATCTGAACGAGCAGCAGCTTGACGACATCGTGAACTTTCTCAAATACACCTCGGAGGTCAATACATCCAAATGGCCGCCGAATATTGAAGGTTAAGCACGTCATCAAACGTAATGCAACAAATGGGGAACCTTATGAAATACAAATCACAGGCGGTCGCGAAGCCCTATTTCATCGCGGCAATCGCCCTCTTTATCGGCCAGATCTCGTTTGGCCTGATCATGGGCTGGCAGTACGTGGTCGGGGACTTCCTGTTTCCTGCCATCCCGTTCAACGTGGCGCGCATGGTGCACACCAACCTGCTGATCGTGTGGCTGCTGTTCGGCTTCATGGGGGCGGCCTATTACCTGATCCCGGAAGAGTCGGAACGTGAACTGTACAGCCCGAAACTGGCGCTGGCGATGTTCTGGATATTCCTTGCCGCCGGCACGGCGACCATTCTGGGCTATCTCTTCGTGCCGTATGCGACGCTGGCCGAAATGACCGGCAACAACCTGCTCGCCACGATGGGGCGCGAGTTCCTCGAACAACCCCTGCCAACGAAGGTCGGCATCGTGATCGTGGCGCTTGCGATGCTGTTCAACCTGTCGATGACCGTGTTGAAAGGCCGCAAGACAACGATCAACCTGGTGATGCTGCTCGGCCTGTGGGGGCTCGCGATTTTCTTCCTGTTCTCGTTCTACAACCCCGCCAACATCGTGAAGGACAAGTTCTACTGGTGGTGGGTCGTTCACCTCTGGGTCGAAGGCGTATGGGAACTGATCATGGGCGCGATGCTGGCTTTCGTGCTGATCAAGGTGACCGGCGTGGACCGCGAAGTGATCGAAAAATGGCTGTACGTGATCATCGCAATGGCCCTGATCACCGGCCTCATCGGCATGGGCCACCACTACTACTGGATCGGTACGCCGGAATACTGGCTGTGGTGGGGCAGCGTGTTCTCCGCCCTGGAGCCGATTCCCTTCTTCATGATGACGGTGTTCGCCTTCAACATGGTCAACCGGCGTCGGCGCGAGCACCCGAACAAGGCAGCCGTGCTGTGGGCACTCGGCACCGGCGTGATGGCCTTCCTGGGCGCTGGCGTATGGGGCTTCCTGCACACGCTGGCACCGGTCAACTTTTACACCCACGGCAGCCAGATCACGGCGGCACACGGTCACATGGCGTTCTATGGTGCCTACGTGATGGTCGTGCTCACCATGATCAGCTACACCATGCCCATCATGCGCGGGCGTGAAGCCAACAGCCCGCTGGCGCAGGTGGTCGAGATGTGGTCGTTCTGGCTGATGACGATTTCGATCGTGTTCATCACGCTGTTCCTGACCGCTGCCGGCATCCTGCAGATCTGGCTGCAGCGCATCGCGGAAGAGCCGATGTCGTTCATGGCAACGCAGGACCAGGTTTCACTGTTCTACTGGATGCGTGAATTCACCGGCTTCATCTTCCTGACCGGCCTCCTGCTGTACGTCGCCAGCTTTTTCATCAAGGGCAAGCCCGCAACGGCGAAGTAAGCCTGATCATCTGCCCGGTTCGCCGGGCAGAGCATGGGGACCATCATGAACGTCTCAATGTCTCTTTCACTACCACATGGCAATCGCCGCGAACTTCCGGGCGATCTCGCCATGTGGTTTTTTATTCTTGCCGAATTGCTGGTATTCGGGATTTTTTTCCTGGCGTATGCGTTTGCCCGCACGCGCAATGTCGAATTGTTCAACGCGTCGCAACTGGAGCTGGACAAGCTCAGCGGCGCCATCAATACCGTGCTGCTGATTTCCAGCAGTTATTTCGTGGTGCGTGCTGTCGATAAAATCCGGCACGGCCTTGCGCGCGCCTGCGCACACTGGCTGCTCGCCGCGATGGCCTTGGGCGGCGCATTCCTAGTGGTCAAGCTGGTCGAATTCGCCGACAAGTTCGAGGCCGGCATCAGCCTGTCGACCAACACGTTTTTCATGTTCTACCTCGGCCTCGGTTTTTTCCATTTCATGCATGTCGTGCTCGGCATGGTCATCCTGGGTGCGGTCGCGCTCAAGGCATGGAAAGGCGGCTACAGCGCGGCCGACCACGTGGGTGTCGAGACCGGCGCCTCCTACTGGCACATGGTCGATCTGGTGTGGATCGTGCTGTTCCCCTTGATTTACGTATTGCGCTGACCATGACACGCACGGCAACTTTCCAATGGCTGATTCTGATGGCACTGACGGCGGCGGCTGTCGGCCTGTCGCGATCCGGTCTTTCCGACAGTGCCCTCCTGGTCCCGGTGCTGCTGATGACGCTGATCAAGGGCCGCATCGTGATTGACCGTTTCATGGCCCTGCAAGGCGTGGCCGCACCCTGGCGCTGGATCGTGCTGGGCTGGCTGCTGCTGGTGCTGAGTCTGATCGGCTATGCTTTTCATATGACACAGACATGACCGGAGAAACCCCATGAACGACATGACCGCTCCCCACCCGGAAGCCACCCTGGATGTCCCGTTCTACCATCCGGTTGGCAATGAGTGTGAATTGTTCGAATACGCCTATCGCAACCGCCTGCCGCTCCTGATCAAGGGTCCCACCGGTTGCGGCAAGACGCGTTTCGTCGCGCACATGGCGGCGCGCCTGGCGCGGCCGCTGATCACGGTGTCGTGCCACGATGACCTGACCGCAGCCGATCTGGTCGGCCGCCATCTGATCGGCGACGGCCAGACCGTCTGGTCGGATGGCCCGCTCACCCGCGCGGTGCGCCAGGGCGGCATCTGCTATCTCGATGAAGTGGTGGAAGCCCGCAAGGACACGACCGTCGTGCTGCATCCGCTGACCGACGACCGGCGCATCCTGCCGATCGAGCGCACCGGCGAGGAATTGCACGCGCCAAACGAGTTCATGCTGGTGGTGTCCTACAATCCGGGTTACCAGAACCTGCTGAAAAGCCTGAAACCGTCCACGCGCCAGCGCTTCATCGCAATCAATTTCGATTTCCCGCCGGCCGCGCTGGAAGAGAAGATCGTGATCGCCGAAACCGGCATCGCGCCCGCGCTGGCAGCACGACTCGTCACCCTGGCCGGCCACCTTCGCCAGCTCAAGGATCACGACCTGGAAGAAGCGGCGTCGACCCGCCTGCTGGTCTATGCCGCCACGCTGATCAGCGCCGGCTGTGATCCCGTGGTTGCCTGTGAAGCGGCGCTGGTGGAACCCCTCACCGACGACGCGGACAGCGCGCTCGCTCTGCAGGAAGTGGTCAGGGCAACCTTCGGCCGTTAAACATGGTCAGCCCTTCCAGTCCGCGCACCCATGCCGTGCAAGCCGAAGCGCTCTACCTGCTCAATCTGCTGATTGCGCCCGGCCTGGCGTTCCTGCTCCTGCTGGGGCTCGCCTATCAACAGCGCGCAAGCACCAATCCGCTTACCCGCTGCCATGTGCGCCAGACGGTGCGGGTGAGCCTGCAGGCCGGTATTTTGCTGGCAGTCGTGCCGGCCCTCATCGCGCTCGTCGGCGATCTTGACGACCCCGTGACCTGGACGATACTGGTGCTTTACTTCGTGTGCTGCCATGCCGCGCTGGTATTGCTCGGCGTGCTGGGCCTGTCCCGGGCGATTGCCGGGCAAACCTTCGTCTACCCGTTGCTCGGAAGCCGCACATGGTAGGCACCCAGGCAACCGAGGCGATCCGTGCAAGCGTTGCGCACAGCGTGCGCGGCTGGCTCGGCGTGCCAGTGCAGCGCTGGCGTCAACTGACCCAGACAG
>JBFHXL010000035.1:0-10832 GCA_041599035.1 Thiobacillus sp.
CCGCCTGCGCGCTGGCTGTGGACGTTGCCGCTCTTGTCGTCGGTTCTGCTGGTGCCGAATGCTTCCGCTGCGGGTATTGAAGCCCTGCGTCGGATCGCTGTCGCGCTGCTGTGTGTTGCCCTGGGTTTTGCGTGGGCTGCGTGGCGGGCAGATCTGCAGCTGGCCGAGCGGCTGCCCGAGCAGTGGCAGGGAATCGACCTCAGCGTGGTGGGTGTCGTGAGCGAACTGCCGCAGGCCAACGCGCGCAGCGAACGCTTCGTGCTCGATGTCGAGCGGGTGATCACGCCGAATGCGCCCAGCCTGCGCCATATTCAACTTTCGCGGTATTGGCCTCGCACAGCTGCGCATACTCCGAGCGTACATACCCCAACCGTACAGGCAGGCGAACGTTGGCAGTTCACGGTGCGGCTCAAGCGTCCCTATGGCACCCACAATCCCCATGGTTACGATCTCGAAGCCTGGATGCTGGAGCACGGCATCACTGCATCGGGCTATGTGCGCGAGCAGCCGCCGCCGCAGCGGCTTGCTGCGCGTGCCGCCACTCCCGCAGCCTGGATCGTCGCCATGCGTTCCGCCATTCGCGAACGCATCGTCCACACGCTGGACGATGCGCCTTATGGCGGCGTGATCGCGGCACTGGTCATCGGCGACCAGCGCAGTATCCCGCATGATCAATGGCGCGCGTTCACCCGAACGGGCGTAAATCATCTATTAAGCATCTCGGGGTTGCACGTCACCATGATCGCCGCGCTGGCTGGATGGGGGGTGGCATTCGGCTGGCGGCGCTGCCCGCGCGCAGCGGAGCGCCTGCCTGCGCGGCAGGCCGGGTTGCTGGCAGCAGTGCTGGCGGCCTTTTGCTATGCACTGCTCGCCGGGTTTCAGGTACCGGCGCAACGCACCCTGTTCATGCTCGGGGTGCTGGCCCTGGCATATTGGGGACGGCGGGAACCCCGGCCATTTTCGGCGCTGGTGTGGGCCTTGTTTACCGTGCTGCTGATCGATCCGTGGGCGGTGCTGTCGGCCGGGTTCTGGCTGTCGTTTGGCGCCATCGCAGCGATCCTGTGGGCGACATCCGGACGCCTGGCGCAGCCACGCAAGCTGCGCGGCTGGGTAACCGCCCAGGCGGCGGTGACGCTGGCCTTGGCGCCCGTCCTGCTCCTGCTGTTCCAGCAGGTGTCGCTCGTTTCGCCGCTCGCCAATGCGGTTGCGATTCCGCTTGTCAGTTGGTTGATCACGCCGCTGGCCCTGCTCGGCGTTTTTGTGCCTGCTTTATGGCATGTCGCAGCGTGGCTGATGGAGTGGCTGGGGCAGGGCCTGATCTGGGCCAGCACCTTGCCGTGGGCGGTGGCATCGCGACCCGCGCCGGAATGGGCCGCGATGCTGCTGGCGGTGGTGGGCACGGTGTGGCTGCTGCTGCCGCGCGGGTTTCCGTTGCGGGCATTGGGCGGCTTGCTGTGGTTGCCGCTGCTGTTCCCGCTGCGATCGAGCGTCGCTCCCGACACCTTTCTGGCCGAGATCATCGATGTCGGCCAGGGCACTGCCATTCTGGTTCGCACCGCGAATCACGCGTTGCTTTATGACACCGGGCCGGCATTCGCCGACAGCAATGCGGGTGAGCGCATCATCGTGCCCTATCTGCACGCGAGCGGGGTGGGGGCATTGAATGGTGTCATCGTTTCGCATAATGACAGCGACCACAGTGGCGGGCTGCAATCGGTGCTGCGCGATATTCCGACAGGCTGGTTGCTGCATGGCCTGCCTGCTGCGAGCCCGCTGCTGAAGGCAGCGCCCTCGCCACGCCACTGCAGTCGGGGCCAGCACTGGCAATGGGACGGCGTGCACTTCGAAATCCTGAACCCGCAAGCCGCGGCTTATGTCGAAACCGGCCGTCTGGACAACGATTTCAGCTGCGTGCTCAAAGTCAGCCGGGGCGATCAAAGCCTGTTGATCACCGGCGATGCCGGGCGACGCGGCGAGCTTGAACTGCTGGAGTCAGGTGCGGATGTTTCGGCCACGGTGCTGGTGGCCGGGCATCACGGAAGCAAAACATCGTCACTGGCGGAATTTATCGAGCAGGTGCGGCCGCGGGTGGGCGTGTTCACGATGGGCTACAAAAACCGCTTCGGTCATCCGAATCCCGCGGTAGTGAAGCGGTTTCGCGATCAGGACGCACGCATTCTGAGAAGCGATACGGCGGGGCTCATCAGGATAAGGTTTGGTGATGCCGGGATCGAGGCCTCAGAATATCGTCCGTTACATCGCCGTTACTGGCAAGCCGATTAGCCCCATGACCGAAACCGCCCGTCCCCGCTGCTTTGACGCCACCGACCTGGAATTCGCCCGGCAGGCACTGGCGCGCGTATTGCCGGTGGCGGAAAACGATCTGCCGTGGCGCGCGCTGGCGCATGCGCACGCGCAACTGGGCAGCAGTGTCGCCTTTTCGCACAGCGTGGGAACCGCGCTGATCGTGGCGGAACTGAAAGTCGGCGCCGATGCGGTGGCCGCGGCCTTGCTGCATGCCTGTCTGGGCGAGGCACCTGATTTTGATGCCGAGTTTGGCACCGCTGCGCGTCTGGCACGCGGGGTGGAGGTGATGGCACGCATTGAAACGCTGGCCGTCAGCGCCACCGACAAGCGCATTGATCCGCATGCCCAGCTCGAAGCCTTGCGGCAGATGGTGCTGGCGATGGTGGCGGACATCCGCGTGGTGCTGGTCAAACTGGCAGAGCGCACCCACGCTCTGCGCTGCGCAGCCAGCCAGGATGCGGCCACTCGCGAGGCGCTGGGGCAGCAGGCACGCGAGCTGTTTTCGCCGCTGGCGAACCGGCTTGGGGTGTGGCAGATCAAGTGGGAGATGGAAGACTGGGCGTTCCGCTATCTGGAAGCCGACACCTACAAGACTGTCGCTGCGCAGCTCGACGAAAAGCGCGCCGACCGGGAGGCCTACATCAAGGGCATCATCGAGCGTCTGCAAGCCGAGCTTGCGGTGCACGGCATTGACGCCGACGTCAGCGGCCGCCCCAAACATATCGCCAGCATCGTCAACAAAATGCGGCGCAAGCGGCTGAGTTTCGAGCAGCTCTACGACATCCGCGCGGTGCGCGTGCTGGTCAGGCACGAGATAGACTGCTACACGGTGCTGGGGCTGGTGCATAACCTGTGGCAGCCGATTCCGGGTGAGTTCGACGACTATATCTCGCAGCCCAAGAGCAACGACTACCGCTCGCTGCACACCGCCGTCATCGGTCCGGAAGCGCGCGCGCTCGAAGTGCAGATTCGCACCTTCGACATGCACAACAATGCCGAACTCGGTGTCGCCGCGCACTGGCGCTACAAGGAAGGCGGCCGCCAGGATACGCAGTACGAGGAAAAGATCGCCTGGCTGCGGCGTATTCTGGAATGGAAGGACGATGTTGCCGACAGCAGCGAATTCAGTGAACAGTTCAAGACCGAGCTGTTCCATGACCAGGTCTATGTGCTGACGCCACAGGGCCGGGTAGTCGCGCTCGATCGGGGTGCGACGCCGGTGGACTTTGCCTATGCGCTGCACACCGATCTCGGACACCGTTGTCGCGGCGCCAAGATCAACGGGGCGATGGTTCCGCTCAATACCGTTCTCGACAACAGCCAGCGCGTCGAGATCGTCACCGCCAAGGAGGGTGGGCCCAGCCGTGACTGGCTTAACCCGGCGCTGGGCTATCTGGCCACCCATCGTGCGCGTTCCAAGGTGCGCGCGTGGTTCCGTCAGCGTGACGTGGGCGAGCAGGTCAGTCTTGGGCGCACGCTGCTGGAAAAGGAACTCAAGCGCCTGGGGGTGGTGGGCACCAATCAGGACAGGCTCGCGCAACGGCTCGGGTTCGGCAAGGTGGATGAGTTCTTTGCCGCGCTAGGCCGCGGTGACGTCGGCCAGCGTGATCTGGTCAACGCCCTGCAGGAGCCGGGCAAGCCGGCACCTGCGCTGGTGCCGACGGCAAAACCGCGCGCACGTGCCAAATCCGGGAGTCCGGTCACCATTCCGGGGCTGGGTGATGTGCCGCTGACGCTGGCACGCTGCTGCAAGCCGCAGCCACCAGAGGAGATCGTGGCCTACACCACGGTCGGGCGGGGCGTAACCGTGCACCGTTCCGATTGCGCCGCACTTCGGCGCGGCAACCCCGCACGCGTGATGCCGGCTGACTGGGTGCTCGATGCCAACGCGGCGTTCGAGGTGGATATTCGCTTGAAGGCGTTTGACCGCCAGGGGCTGCTGCGTGATCTTTCCGACGTGATCGCCAAGGACAAGCTCGACGTGCTGCGCGTCAACACCGAGAGCCGGGGCGAATATGCCAGCATGCTGATTACCGTGCGCATCCGGGAATTGCAGCAGCTGGCCCGCCTGATGTCGCGCCTGCAGCATGTGCAGAACGTGATTGAAGTGAGCCGCGGCTGAATGCCCGTAGCTGCACCTTCATGCTTCTTCGCGGGGTAGACCGGCTGCTACACCTTCGACTCGGCAAGCAGAATGTCCTGCGCCAGCTGCTGCAAACCGCTGCTGGATAAATCGGCGGTACTGAAGATCTGATCGGTCGGCGCGGAGGCGTAGTTGTGCATAAGCGACTTGAGATAGGCCGGGTCGTAATGCTGTGCCAGCAGCGCTTCCACCAGTTGCGTCCACGCGTGCTGGCTGGCCAGGCTTTGCCAGGCCGTGACCGTTTCGTGGCCGCGTACCGAAGCAAGGTGGGCGAGCTGGGCATTAATGGATTCCGTGTCATCCAGAAAGTGCGCGTAGTCTTCGATCAGCAACTTGACGCGTGCTTCCAGCGGCACCTCAAGACGCACGCAGGGGCTGGCACGCATTGCCGCAATGAGCGCGTCAGGCACGCGCAGTGCGCCGATTTTCTTGCTTTCCGATTCGACGAACACCGGACGCGCAGGGTCGAAACGCGAGAGCGCGAACCAGATGGCGCTCTCGAAACGCTTTTGCGGCGGCTGGGCCTGGTCCGGCAGTGCACCCAGCAGGGAGCCGCGATGGGCCGCGAGTGCCTCGAGGTCGAGCACCTGCGCCCCTTCGTGCGCTAGCGCCTGCAGCAGACGGCTTTTGCCGCTGCCTGTCGTGCCGCATACCACGCGGTAGGAATACAGCGACGGCAGGCGGGCGAGTTCGGCCACCACATGGCGCCGATAGGCCTTGTAGCCGCCATCGAGTTGCTTCGCTGCGAAGCCTATTCTCTGGAGGATGTGCGTCAGCGCACCGCTGCGGCTCCCGCCGCGCCAGCAATACACCAGCGGGCGATACGATTTGGGCTTGTCGGCGAAATGGGTGTCGAGATGCTGCGCGATATTGCGCGACACCAGCGCGGCCCCGACCTTCTTGGCTTCGAATGAGGACACCTGCTTGTACAGCGTGCCGACCCGCTCCCGCTCGGCGTTGTCAAGAACCGGCAGGTTGATCGCACCGGGGACCCGGTCTTCAGAAAATTCCCCGGGTGAGCGGACGTCGATCACCTCGTCAAAGGCATGCAGGTCTAGTACGGTGGCAAGGAGCAAGGCGGGTTGGCTTTCGGGGAAAACGTGCGTGGACAGATTCAGCTTTACGCAATTTTCACACGGGGGAGGCTGCGGCAGCAAAAAAATGCGCCTTCTGTACCGGAACGGCGTCGGATACCGTTGCGGTCCTGAATGGAAAACGTCGAGGGGATGTCAGGATGTGCGGCACGCCGACTTGCTGTGGCGTGCCGGTTGCGTGGTCGATGGCGGCATGAACTGACGCCCCCAAGCTGCACGAGCAGCCTGGCTACCGGCGCGCCAGGCGCCGATACCCGCCGAAAAAACTAAACGGCCTTCAGGTTCGCCGACCTGCGCTCGTCTCCGCGCCGGCTCGCTATCATGCGGCGGTCTGCGACGATTCCGGGAGGCAATGCCGCATCGCGCGGGGCAACGCGACGGTCGCCCAAACGGCGTTCCAGCGGGATGAATTCAACCTGATATACAGGAAGTGCAGACATGGCAGGAATCCTCGCTTGTTGATATGTCGTCAATTCTAGTCAATATGTTGACAGCATTACAAGGATTTAAGCGCCGATAAGCGGATTATTTCATCCGTTGGTCGGTTATAAGCAACACATCAGCGTCGGGCTTCACGGGTCAGGCGCTGTTTTTCGCGTTCCCATTCACGATCTTTTTCGGCTGCGCGCTTGTCGTGCTGTTTTTTGCCTTTTGCCAAACCGATGTCCAGTTTGATGCGGCCCTTGGCGTAATGCATGTTGAGCGGCACCAGCGTGAAGCCGGCACGCTCGGTTTTGCCGATGAGTTTGCTGATTTCCTCTGCGTGCAGCAGCAACTTGCGGGAGCGCGTGGGATCCGGATGAATATGGGTGGAGGCGGTGAGCAGCGGGCTGATGTTGCATCCGATCAGATAAACCGCCCCGTTTTTGACCATGACATAGGCTTCTTTCAGTTGCACGCGGCCAGCGCGGATGGCTTTCACTTCCCAGCCTTCGAGCACGAGGCCGGCCTCGAATTTTTCTTCGATGAAGTAGTCGTGAAAGGCTTTTTTGTTGTCGGCGATACTCATGGCGGACAGGCTTGCGTACAATTCTCAATTTTACAAGGCTTTAGGCACTCATGGCGCGCGTAGAAAAAAGTGTGCTGGTCGCGCACGCCCCGGAACGCATGTTTGAACTGGTGGACCGGATCGAGGATTACCCCGTTTTTTTGCCCTGGTGCGGTGGCACCGAATTGAAATCGCGCGATGCCGAACATACGGTGGCGACGATCCATATCGCCTACATGGGCATCCATCAAAGCTTCACCACCGAAAACAACAAGACCCCCCCGCGCGAGATGCGAATCAGGCTGAAGGAAGGCCCTTTTTCCGAACTTGAGGGGGACTGGTCATTTATTCCGCTGGGTGAGGACGCCTGCAAGGTTGAATTCCGGCTGCAGTATGCGTTTTCGAGCCGGGTGCTGGAAACGATCCTGGCGCCGGTGTTCAGTCACATCACCCATACCTTTGTTGATGCCTTTGTGCGTCGTGCCGACGAGGTTTATTCCACATGAATTCAGCCAGTTTCACTGTTGAAGTCGTATATGCCCTGTCCGCGCAGCAGCCCATTTTTCAGGTTCAGCTTGCCGAAGGCGCGACGGTGGAAGACGCCATCCGTGCATCCGGGGTGCTGGATGATTTTCCCGAAATCGATCTTGCCAGCAACAAGGTCGGAATTTTCAGCAAGTTGGTCAAACTCGACGAGAAGGTGCGCGACAAGGACCGGGTCGAGATCTATCGTCCGCTGATTGCCGATCCCAAGGAGGTTCGGCGCAAGCGTGCGGAAGAGGGCAAGGTGACCCGGAAAGGGGGAGGCGATGCCGCCGCCGAGAAACCGGCCGCGGCAGACAAGCCCGATACGGCGTGAAGCCGTCGGGGCTTTGGCTTCGATGCCTTATTTGCAGAAGTCGGAGACGGCCTTCTGGCTGTTGGCCAGCGCGCGGGCGCGTGCAGCCTCATCCATGTAGCTGCGCTGCCCGGCGGCATCGGTAGCGTAAACGCGCGATGAATTTTGCAGGGTGTCGAGGTTCTTGCGTGCCTTGTCGCAGTTTTCACGCTGAACGCGTGCCTCCTCGGCTTCCTTTTCGCGTTTTGCACGCGCGTCCTCGGCCGCTTTGCGGCGCTTCTGGTAGTCCTGATCCTTGGCGTTGAGCGATTGCCTGGCCTGATGGGTGGTTTCAGCCTGCCCTGCAGAGCTGCCCTTGATGGTCTGGGCATTCATCGCTGGCGGCAGATCGGAATAATGGGTTTGGCCCTGGCCGTCGGTCCACTTGTACAGTTCGGCATGCGCCTGCACTGCGAACGCTGCGATGCACAAAAACAAAAGCCTCCCGGCGCGGGGCCGAAAGGCTTGATTGCTGGAACGGGTCAATTTAGTCGCCGACTTTGATCATCGGGTAGTTGAGCTGAGCCAGGCCCTTCTGTACGTGGTCGCTGGCCAGTTTGGCGTTTGCCAGTACGGCGGCGCTGTCACCTTTCTTGGCAGCAGCTTCAGCATCATCCAGCGCGTCCACTGCGGTCGTCCACAGCGCATTCTTGGCTTTTGCGTTTTTAACGTCCGCCTGGGCAGCGCTGAGCGCGGCCTGTGCTTCAGGGCTGATGGTGGGTTTGGCTGCAACTGGTGTGGCTGCGGGCTTGCTGGGCTGCATCTCGGCACAGCCGGACAGCGTCAGCAGGGCAGCGGAAGTCAGTGCAAATAAGAGTTTTGACATCGTGTTATCTCCTCGGATTGTATGGCGTTCAGGGGTGGACAGCCGAACTGCGCGCCCTAGCAGCTTTGTTTTGATGCTGGATGCAAAGTTAGTCGTATCCAGCGCGGGAGTCAACCGGTCAGGCCGCAATTGGAATTGGTAGATTACAACCAAATAAGGTCCGGCGTCGCAATGGTTTGTGCAGCGACAGGCGGCCGCGTATAATTCCGCTTTGCTATAAGGAAAGCCCATGCGTGTTCTGCAAAAAGCGCTGACGTTCGACGACGTTCTGCTTGTTCCCGCCCATTCTGCCATTCTTCCCCGCGAAGTCAGCCTGTCCACGCAGTTGACGCGCACGATTGCCCTGAATCTCCCCTTATTGTCGGCCGCCATGGATACGGTGACCGAGGCGCGCCTGGCAATTGCGCTGGCACAGGAAGGCGGCATCGGCATCATTCATAAAAACATGAACGCCGAGATGCAGGCGGCCCAGGTCGCGGCGGTCAAGCGTTTCGAATCCGGCGTGGTCAAGGATCCGATTACCGTGGAACCGCAAATGACGGTGCGCCAGGTTCTGGAGATCACCCGCAGCAAGCGTATTTCCGGCCTGCCGGTGATCGACGGCGGCAAGGTGGTGGGTATCGTCACCAACCGCGACCTGCGTTTCGAAACCAGCCTCGATCAGCCGGTGGCCAACATCATGACGCCGAAAGAGCGGCTGGTGACGGTGCAGGAGGGCGCCAACCTCGACGAGGCGATGGCCTTGCTGCACAAGTACCGGCTGGAGCGGGTGCTGGTGGTAAATGATGCGTTTGAATTGCGCGGTCTGATCACGGTCAAGGATATCCAGAAATCGAGCGAGCATCCGCTGGCGTGCAAGGATGCAATGGGCCGTCTGCGCGTAGGCGCGGCGGTGGGAACCGGCGAAGGCACCGAGGAACGCGTGGCCGCACTGGTGGCCGCGGGCGTCGACATCATTACCGTGGATACGGCGCACGGCCACTCCAAAGGCGTGCTCGATCGGGTGCGCTGGGTCAAACAGACCTTCCCTGACGTGCAGGTGATCGGCGGCAACATCGCTACCGCTGCGGCGGCGGCAGCCCTGGTTGAGCACGGAGCCGATGCGGTCAAGGTCGGCATCGGCCCCGGTTCCATCTGCACCACGCGCATGGTTGCGGGCGTTGGTGTACCGCAGATCACCGCGGTGGCCAATGTGGCGGCGGCCCTGGCGGGCAGCGGGGTGGGCGTGATTGCCGACGGCGGCATTCGCTATTCCGGCGACATCGCCAAGGCGATCGCGGCCGGCGCACATTGCGTGATGCTGGGCGGACTGCTTGCCGGTACCGAAGAAGCGCCGGGTGAAGTCGAACTGTTCCAGGGGCGTTCGTACAAGTCCTACCGCGGCATGGGCTCGCTCGGCGCGATGCAGCAGGGTTCCAGCGATCGCTACTTCCAGGACAACGAGAAGAGTGCCGAGAAGCTCGTCCCCGAAGGCATCGAAGGTCGCGTGCCCTACAAGGGCAGCGCGCTGGGCGTGATCCATCAACTGATGGGGGGGCTGCGCTCCAGCATGGGCTACCTGGGGGTGGCCACGATTACCGACATGCATGCCAAGGCCGAATTTGTCGAAATCACCTCCGCAGGCGTGCGTGAATCACACGTGCACGATGTGCAGATCACCAAGGAAGCACCGAACTACCGTCTTGAATAAAAGAGGGATCGCCTTGCAGAATTGAAAGGAAGTCACGCCAGGCGTGGCTTTCTTTTTTTCACACCGGGTTTTCCTGCCCTTTCGTCAATGTTCTGACCCATAAAACATGCACCAGAAAATCCTGATCCTCGATTTCGGCTCCCAATACACCCAGTTGATTGCGCGCCGCGTGCGCGAAGCGGGCGTGTATTGCGAACTGCACCCCAACGACGTGACCGAAGCGTTCGTGCGCGATTTCGCACCGGCCGGCATCATTCTCTCGGGTGGGCCGAATTCGGTGTACGAGGACGAAACACCGCGCGCACCGCAGGTCGTGTTTGAACTGGGCGTGCCGGTGCTGGGGATTTGCTACGGCATGCAGACCATGGCGGCCCAGTTGGGTGGCAAGGTGGAAAACGCGGTCAAGCGCGAATTCGGCTACGCGGAAATTCGTGCGCATGGTCACACCGCGCTGCTGCGCGACATCCTGGACCGTGCCAACGACGAAGGCCATGGTCTGCTAGACGTCTGGATGAGCCACGGCGACAAGGTGACCGAGTTGCCGCCCGGCTTCAAGCTGATGGCGTCCAACGCCGCCACGCCGATCGCCGCGATGGCCGACGAAACGCGCAAGTTCTACGGCGTGCAGTTCCACCCCGAAGTCACCCATACGCTACAGGGCAAAACTATCCTCAACCGTTTTGTGCGCGACCTGTGCGATTGCGCGGGCGACTGGAACATGCCCGACTATGTCGACGAGGCGATCGGCCGCGTGCGCTCGGAAGTCGGCAGCGACGAAGTGATTTTGGGCCTGTCGGGCGGCGTTGATTCCTCGGTGGTCGCCGCGCTGCTGCATCGCGCCATCGGCCAGCAGCTCACCTGTGTGTTTGTCGATAACGGCCTGCTACGGTTGAACGAGGCCGAGCAG
>JBFHXL010000036.1:0-10796 GCA_041599035.1 Thiobacillus sp.
GTACATCGAGCTGAAGCGCGGCGAAAACGCCGATGTGATCCTGAACAATCTGTACAAGCAGACGCAGATGCAGGACACCTTCGGCATGAACATGGTGGCGCTGATCGACGGCCAGCCGCGCCTGCTCAACCTGCGCGAAATGCTCGACGCCTTCCTGCGCCATCGCCGCGAAGTCGTTACACGCCGCACCGTGTTCGATCTCCGGAAGGCGCGCGAGCGTGGCCATATCCTGGAAGGCCTGGCGGTGGCGCTGGCCAACGTCGACGAGATTGTCGAGCTGATCAAGTCCTCGGAAACGCCGGTGATCGCGAAAGAGCGTCTGCTCGACCGTGCCTGGAAATCGGCCATGGTCGAGGAAATGCTGGCGCGCATCGACCCCGAATTCTCGCGGCCGGTCAATATCGGGCCGGAATACGGCCTGCTTGGCGATGGCTATCATCTGTCCGAAATCCAGGCGCAGCGCATCCTCGAGATGCAACTGCAGCGCCTCACCAATCTGGAGTCGGACAAGATCATCGGCGAATACAAGGATGTGATGGACAAGATCGCCGACCTGCTCGACATCCTGGCCAATCCGGCCCGCATCACCCAGATCATCCGCGAGGAACTGACCCAGGTTCAGGAGCAGTTCGGCGACGCACGCCGTTCGGTCATCGTCGAAAACGCGCAAGACATGTCGATGGAGGACCTGATCAAGCCGGAAGAGATGGTCGTCACGCTGTCGCACGGCGGCTACATGAAGTCGCAGCCGATGGACGACTACCGCGCGCAGAAGCGCGGCGGACGCGGCAAGCAGGCGGCGGGCACCAAGGACGAGGACTTCATCGAGAAGATGTTCGTCGCCAATACCCACGACTTCATCCTTTGCTTCTCCAACCGGGGTCGTCTGTACTGGCTCAAGGTCTATAACGTGCCGGCGGGCGGGCGTGCCGCACGCGGCAAGCCCATCGTCAACCTGCTGCCGCTGGAAGAGGGTGAAAAGATCAACGCGCTGTTGCCGGTCAAGACCTTCGACGACGAGCATTATGTGTTCATGGCCACCAGTAACGGCATCGTCAAGAAGACGCCGCTCTCCGACTTCTCGCGTCCGCGTACCGCCGGCATCATCGCGGTGGGCCTGGACGACGGCGATTTCCTGATCGGCGCGTCGATCACTGACGGCCGCCACGATGTGATGCTGTTCTCCGACGGCGGCAAGGCCGTGCGTTTCGACGAGAACGACGTGCGTCCGATGGGCCGCACCGCGCGCGGCGTGATCGGCATGAAGCTCGCCAAGGGCAAGAAACTGATCTCATTGCTGGTGGCCGAGGATGAAAACGACTTCGTGCTGACCGCGACCGAGAATGGCTACGGCAAGCGCACCCCGATCGCCGAGTACACGCGCCACGCCCGCGCGACGCAGGGCATGATCGCGATCCAGACCAGCGAGCGCAACGGCCGCGTGGTGGCGGCCACGCTGGTCAAGCCGGAAGACGAGATCATGCTGATCACCACCGGCGGCGTGCTGATCCGCACGCGCGTCAAGGAAATCCGCGCCATGAGCCGTTCGACTCAGGGCGTCACCCTGATCAATCTGGACAAGGGCGAAACACTGATCAGCCTGGAGAAAGTGGCTGAAGCCGACAACGAAGAAGAGACTGGAGAGTAAACATGACCATATATAACTTCAGCGCCGGCCCCGCCGTGCTGCCCAAGGATGTGCTGCAACAGGTGCAGGCCGAGATGGTCGACTGGCACGGCAGCGGCATGTCGGTGATGGAGATGAGCCATCGCGGCAAGGAATTCATGGGCATCGCGGCCGAGGCCGAAGCCGATCTGCGCGAGCTGATGGGCATTCCCGCCAACTACAAGGTGCTGTTTCTGCAGGGTGGCGCGTCGTCGCAGTTCGCCATGGTGCCGATGAACCTCTTGCGCGGCAAAGCCAGTGCCGACTATCTGAACACCGGCGAGTGGTCGAAGAAAGCGATCAAGGAAGCCAAGAAATACGGCGCGGTCAATGTGGTGGCGACGAGCGAAGACAAGAACTTCAGCTATGCTCCGGCGCAGGAGGCGTGGAAGCTCGACTCCGATGCCGCCTACGTGCACTACACGCCCAATGAAACCATCGGTGGGGTGGAGATTTTCTGGACGCCGGATACCGGCAGCGTGCCGCTGGTGGCCGACATGTCGTCGACCATCCTGTCACGTCCGATCGACGTGTCGAAGTTTGGCGTGATCTATGCCGGCGCGCAGAAGAACATCGGCCCGGCCGGCCTCACCATCGTCATCGTGCGCGAGGACCTGATCGGCCAGGTTGTTGCCGGTACGCCGACCATGTTCGACTACAAGACCCACGCCGACAACGAGTCGATGTACAACACGCCGCCGACCTTCGCCATGTACACGGCGGGGCTGGTATTCAAGTGGCTGCTGGCGCGCGGTGGTCTTGCCGCAATGGAAAAGACCAATCGCGAGAAGGCGGGTCTGCTGTATGACGCGCTCGATGCGACCGATTTCTACACTTCGCCGGTGGCGATGGACAACCGTTCGTTGATGAACGTGCCGTTCACGCTTAAGGATGCGGCGCTCGACGAGGCTTTCCTCAAGAGCGCCAAGGAACGTGGCCTGCTGCAGTTGAAAGGCCACCGTTCGGTCGGCGGCATGCGGGCCTCGATCTACAACGCGATGCCGGTCGAGGGCGTGCGTGCGCTGGTCGCCTACATGGCCGAATTCGAGAAGAGTCATGGCTGAGGCGCGCAAGGTCCTCACCCTCAACGCCATTTCCGCACGCGGGCTGGCGCGTCTGCCTGAGCATTATGTCGTCGGCGG
Organism: Thiobacillus sp.; assembly: GCA_041599035.1. GTDB lineage: Bacteria > Pseudomonadota > Gammaproteobacteria > Burkholderiales > Thiobacillaceae > Thiobacillus. The sequence goes on from JBFHXL010000036.1 coordinate 2,809, forward strand.
GGATGTCACGGACCCGGAGGCCATCCTGGTGCGCTCGGCCAACATGCACGAGATGGAGATTCCGGCATCGCTGCGCACGATCGGTCGCGCCGGTGCCGGAACCAACAATATTCCGGTCAAGAAGCTGAGCGAGCGTGGCGTGCCGGTATTCAATGCACCGGGTGCCAACGCCAATGCGGTGAAGGAACTGGTGGTGGCCGGCATGTTGATGGGCGCGCGCAATCTGGTGCCGGCGCTCAAGTTTGTCGAGGGCCTGTCCGGCACCGACGAAGAAATGCACAAGGCGACCGAAGCCGGCAAAAAGAATTTTGCCGGGATGGAACTGCCGGGCCGCACCCTGGGCGTCATCGGCCTCGGTGCGATCGGATCCTACATTGCCGAAGCCGCGATCAAGCTTGGCATGCATGTGGTCGGTTTCGATCCGGCGATCACGGTGGACGCCGCCTGGCGGCTGCCGTCGCAGGTCAGGCGTGCCGAGAGCGTGGAAGACGTGCTGCGTCAGGCCGATTTCGTCACCCTGCATGTGCCGCTGCTGGACGCCACGCGCAATCTCATCAACGCCCAGCGTGTCGGCGTGATGCGTCCCGGTGCGGTGCTGCTGAATTTTGCGCGCGAAGGCGTGGTCGACAATGCCGCGGTGATCGAGGCGCTCGACGCCGGCAAACTGCGCGCCTACATCTGCGACTTTCCCGCGAATGCCCTGAAAGGCCATGCCGGAGTCGTTGCGCTGCCACACCTGGGGGCGAGCACGTCAGAAGCCGAGGAAAACTGCGCGGTCATGGTGGCCGAGCAGGTGGCCGACTATCTGGAGAACGGCAACATCCTCAATTCGGTCAACTTTCCCAATGTCAGCATGCCGCGCGAGTCTGAATACCGCATCGCGATCGCCAATGCCAACGTACCCAACATGGTGGGACAGATCTCGTCGGTGCTGGCTGCCGCCGGACTCAACATCCATAACATGGTCAACAAGTCCAAGGGCGACATGGCGTACACCCTGGCCGACGTCGACAGTGCCGTGACGGCCGAGGTCATGCAGCAGATTTCAGCGATTGCCGGCGTGCTTGCTGTACGTTATTTGCCAACTGCCTGAGACGATGGACGAGAAACTGAAGGCGCTGCGCGCGCGCATCGACAGCATCGACGATGCCATCCTGCAACTGGTGTCGGAGCGCGCGAGCATCGCCCAGCAGGTCGGGCACGCCAAAAATGGCGAAAAAATATATCGTCCCGAACGCGAGGCGCAGATTGTGCGCCGTCTGCGTGAAACCAACCCAGGGCCGCTGTCGGGCGAGGTGGTCGAGCGCCTGATCCGCGAAATCATTTCATCCTGTCGTGCACTGGAACAGGCCACGCGCATCGCCTATCTCGGCCCTGCCGGCACCTTCAGCCAGCAGGCCGTATTCAAGCATTTCGGGCACGAAGCCGAAGCGCTCGCCGAGGCTGACATCGATGCGTGCTTTCACGCGGTGGAAACAGGGCGCGCCGATTTTGCCGTGGTGCCGGTGGAAAACTCGACCGAAGGCGCGATTGCACGCACGCTCGACCTGATCGTTTCCAGCCCACTGAAAATCTGCAGCGAAGTGATGCTGCCGATTCACCAGGCGCTGATGCGCAAGCAAGGCGGCCTGGAGGGCATCACCCGCGTGTATGGTCATGCGCAGTCGCTCGCGCAATGCCAGCAGTGGCTCGGCCGTCATCTTCCCAGGGCCGAACGGGTCAGCCTCGTCAGCAACAGCGATGGCGCGCGGCGTGCCGCTGCGGAACCTGATGCGGCCACACTGGGCAGCGAAGCCGCCGCTGAACTATATGGCCTTGCGGTGGTGGAGGCGCGAGTGGAGGACGAGGTGAGCAATACCACGCGCTTTCTGGTGCTGGGAAAAGCCGATGCCGCCCCGTCGGGTTGCGATAAAACCTCGCTGGTGATGGGCGCGCAGAATCAGCCCGGTGCCGTGGTCAGGCTGTTGCAGCCTTTTGCCGACGCGGGTATTTCCATGAGCAAACTCGAATCGCGCCCGGCGCGTTCATCCAACTGGGAATATCTGTTTTTCGTCGTGTGCAACGGCCACCGCCAGGATCCGAAACTGGCTGCCGCGCTGGTTGAAGTCGAATCGCGCGCCGCCTTTCTCAAGGTTCTGGGTTCCTATCCTGCCGCATCGTCATGAAGTGTTGCGACCTTGCGCCGGCCCATGTGCGCGGCATTGCGCCGTACCTGCCCGGCAAACCGATTTCCGAACTGGCACGCGAAGCGGGCTTGCCTGAAGCCGACATCATCAAGCTCGCATCCAACGAAAATCCGCTCGGCCCCAGCCCGCTCGCGCTGGCTGCCGCACAGGGTGCGTTGCATGACATGGCGCTCTATCCGGACGGTGCCGGCTTTGCCTTGAAGGCGAAGCTGTCGACCAGGCTTGGTGTGGCGGCCAACCAGATCGTGCTGGGCAATGGATCGAACGACATACTGGACATGGCGGCGCGCGCTTTTCTGACCGCCGGCACGTCTTCGGTCTATGCGCAGCACGCCTTTGCGGTGTATCCGATTGCCATCCAGACGGTGGGTGCGCAGGGCATTGCGGTGGCAGCGAAGGCGTACGGACACGACCTCGATGCCATGCGCGCGGCGATTCGCGACGACACCCGTGTGCTGTGGATCGCCAACCCCAACAATCCGACCGGCACGTTTCTGCCGTGCGAAGAGATCGCGGCGTTTCTCGAAACGGTGCCGTCACACGTGCTGGTCGTGCTGGACGAGGCCTATGGCGAATATCTGCCGCCGGACCAGCGCTGCGACACCGCGGCCTGGCTGGCGCGCTTTCCCAACCTGCTGGTCAGCCGCACTTTTTCCAAGGCGTATGGCCTTGCCGGCCTGCGCATCGGCTACGGAATCGGCCATGCCGATGTCATCGACCTGCTGAATCGGGTACGCCATCCTTTCAACGTCAATGCACCGGCCCTGGCGGCAGCCGAAGCGGCGCTCGACGACAGCGAATTTCTGGCCCGCAGCTACGCCCTGAACAATGCGGGCATGGCGCAACTGCTGGCGGGCCTGGCCGAACTCGGCGTTGAAACGGTGCCGTCGAAAGGCAATTTCCTGCTGGCCAAGGTTGGTGATGCGGAACGCATCAATGCCAACCTGCTGCAGCGCGGCGTGATCGTGCGTCCGGTCGCCAATTACGGCCTGCCGGAATTCCTGCGCGTGTCGGTGGGCCTGGAAGGGCAGAACGCCCGTTTTCTCGACGCATTGAAAGCCTGTCTGTGATCATCGAAAAGCTCGCCATCGTCGGCACCGGCCTCATCGGCGGATCATTCGCGCTGGCGCTGAAGCAGGCAGGTGCGGTGGGCGAGGTGCTGGGCGTGGGTCGCAATCCGGCACGGCTCGCCGTCGCGCATGAACTCGGCCTGATCGACCAGGTGGCGGATTGGGCGCAAGCGGGGCAGGCCGACTGCATTCTGCTGGCGATCCCGGTGGGCGAGACCGAATCGGTGCTGAGGCAACTCGCGCCGCATCTGAAATCCGGCGCCATCGTCACCGATGCCGGCAGCACCAAGGCCAATGTGGTCGCGGCAGCACGCGCGGCGCTCGGAACGCGCTTCGTCGATTTTGTTCCGGGACATCCGATCGCGGGGTCCGAGCAGAGCGGCCCCGATGCCGCGCGCGTTGACTTGTATCACGGCAAAACCGTGGTGCTGACCCCGCAGGCAGAAACCCGCGCCGACGCGCTCGACACGGTACGGGCATTGTGGCAGGCGGCGGGCGCGCAGGTGGACATCCTCGATGCCGACCTGCATGACCGCATCTTTGCCGCGGTGAGCCACTTGCCGCACCTGGCCGCATTTGCGCTGGTGGACGAGCTGGCGCAGCGTGCGGACGGCGAGGTTTTCTTCCGCTTTGCTGCCGGGGGGTTCCGCGATTTCACCCGCATTGCCGGCAGCAGCCCCGAGATGTGGCGCGACATTGCGCTGGCGAACCGGGACGCGTTGCTGGCCGAACTGGATGCGTATCTTTCCGCCCTGCAGTCGCTGCGCCAGGCGGTGGCCGGGCAGGATGCCGAGTCATTGCTGCAGCTCTTTTCGCGTGCCCGGGAGGCGCGCGGAAACTGGCTTCACTCACAGGATTCTTGATGGAATTTATCGACTTGCCCGCCAGCAGTGCGGCGCGCGGCACCATGCGTCTGCCGGGTTCAAAAAGCATTTCCAATCGTGTGCTGCTGCTGGCGGCGCTGGCAAGGGGCACGACGACCGTGCGTGCGCTGCTCGATTCGGACGACACGCGGGTCATGCTCGATGCCTTGCGCGCCTTGGGGGTGGGTGTGTCGCGGGTGGGCGATTCCGACGATTACGAAATTACCGGCGCGGGCGGTGCGTTTCCGGTGAAGCAGGCCGAGCTGTTTCTGGGCAATGCCGGCACCGCGTTCCGTTCGCTGACGGCCGCATGCGCGCTGTCGGGCGGCGAATATGTGTTGAAGGGCGTGGCGCGCATGCACGAGCGGCCGATCGGCGATCTGGTCGATGCGTTGCGGCGGCTGGGCGCACGTATCGACTATCTCGGCGAGGAAGGCTTTCCGCCGCTGCACATCCACCCCGCCGACCTTGCGGGCGACACCACCGAGGTGCGAGGCAATGTGTCGAGCCAGTTCCTGACCGGGCTCCTGATGACCTTGCCGCTACGGCAGCGCAATACCACGATCGAGGTCGTGGGCGACCTGATATCCCGCCCCTACATCGGGATCACGCTGGCGATGCTGCGCCGCTTCGGGGTGGAGATCGCGCGCGACGGCTGGCAACGCTTCGGCGTCCCGGCGACGGCGCGCTACCAGAGCCCCGGCGAGATCTGGGTCGAGGGTGATGCCTCGTCGGCGTCGTACTTTCTCGCCGCGGGTGCCATCGGCGGCGGTCCGGTGCGGGTCGAAGGCGTCGGCCGCGACAGCGTGCAGGGCGACGTGCGCTTTGCCGATGCGCTGGCACTGATGGGCGCACGGATCGAGATGGGACCGAACTGGATCGAGGCGCGTGCGCCGGTGAGCGGCCGTCTGAACGCCATCGACCTCGACTGCAATCACATACCCGATGCTGCGATGACGCTGGCGGTGGCGGCGCTGTTTGCCGACGGCGTGACCACGCTGCGGAACATCGCCAGCTGGCGGGTCAAGGAAACCGACCGCATCGCGGCAATGGCGACCGAACTGCGCAAGGTCGGCGCGACGGTGGAGGAGGGCGCTGACTTCATCCGCATCACCCCGCCGCAGGAGCTGATCCCTAACGCCGTGATCGACACCTACGACGACCACCGCATGGCGATGTGCCTGTCGCTGGCAACGCTCGGCGGCGTGCCGCTGCGCATCAACGACCCGGCGTGCGTGAACAAGACCTTCCCGACCTATTTCAAGATTTTTGCGGGGATTGCCCAATGACTTCCACTGCTGTCGATATTCCCGTCATCACCATCGACGGTCCCTCGGCCTCGGGCAAGGGCACGGTGGCGGAGCGGGTGGCGGCTGCGCTCGGCTTTCACTTCCTCGACAGCGGCGCGCTCTACCGGCTGACCGCGCTGGCGGCGATGAAGCACGGCGTCGCGCTGGACGACGAGGCGGGCGTGGCCGAATTGGCCGCCCGGCTGCCTGCGACCTTTCGCGACGGTGCGATATGGCTGGCGGACGAGGATGTGACCGCCGCGATCCGTGCCGAAGCGGTGGGCGAGGGGGCCTCGAACGTGGCGGTGCTGCCGGCGGTGCGCTCGGCCCTGCTCGAGCGCCAGCGCGCCTATCGCCAGGCGCCCGGCCTGGTGGCCGACGGCCGCGACATGGGCACCGTGGTGTTCACCGATGCGGCGGCCAAAGTCTTCCTCACCGCCAGCGCCGAGGCGCGTGCCGAACGTCGCTATAAGCAGTTGATCGAAAAGGGGAACTCTGCTAATCTCCCCGACCTTGTTGCTGATATGCAGGCACGCGATGCGCGCGATATGGCTCGCGCCGTGGCACCGCTGAAACCCGCATCCGGTGCGCTGTTGCTCGACACGACCCATATGGGGATCGAGTCTGCGGTGCAGGCGGTGCTGGCGCATTACCGCAGCAAATAATGTTTTTCCCCGTGTCGGCCTGCGCCCTGCAGGTTGACGATGTGCAACTAACCCCGTCCTCACCGACGGACTGAAGGTTTTAAATGTCTACTGCTACCGCTACTTCCGCCCCCGAATCGATGGAAAGCTTTGCCGCCCTGTTCGAGGAATCCCTCGAGCATCAGGAAATGCGCCAGGGAGAAGTGATCACCGCCGAAATCGTCGGCATCGACGGCAACTTCGTGACGGTGAATGCCGGCCTCAAATCCGAGAGCCTGATTCCGATTGAAGAATTCAAGAACGATCAGGGCGAAATCGAAGCCACGATCGGTGACTTCGTTGCGGTCGCGATCGAATCGATCGAAGACGGCTTCGGCGCGACCAAGCTGTCGCGCGAGCGCGCCAAGAAACTGGCTGCATGGCTGGATCTGGAAGCGGCGATGAACGAAGGCCGGATCGTCACCGGCATGGTGCAGGGCAAGGTCAAGGGCGGCCTGACCGTTCTGGTGGGCGGCCTGCGCGCCTTCCTGCCGGGTTCGCTGGTGGACATGCGTCCGGTCAAGGACACCACGCCCTTCGAATACAAGGAAATGGAATTCAAGGTCATCAAGCTCGACCGCAAGCGCAACAACGTCGTGGTGTCGCGTCGTGCCGTGCTCGAAGAGACCATGGGTGCCGACCGCGAAGCGATGATGGAGAGCCTCAAGGAAGGTGCCATCGTCAAGGGCGTGGTCAAGAACATCACCGACTACGGCGCGTTCGTGGATCTGGGCGGCATCGATGGCCTGCTGCACATCACCGACATGGCCTGGCGCCGCGTCAAGCACCCGTCCGAAGTGGTTTCGGTCGGGATGGAACTGGAAGCCAAGATCCTGCGTTACGACACCGAGAAGAACCGCGTCTCGCTCGGTATCAAGCAGCTGGGTGACGATCCGTGGGTCGGCATCGCACGCCGCTACCCGACGGGCACCCGCATGTTCGGCAAGGTCGCCAACCTGACCGACTACGGCGCATTCGTCGAAATCGAAGAGGGCATCGAAGGTCTGGTGCACGTCTCCGAAATGGACTGGACCAACAAGAACGTCAGCCCCTCCAAGATCGTGCAGCTGGGCGACGAAGTCGAAGTCATGGTGCTCGACATCGACGAAGACAAGCGGCGCATCTCGCTGGGCATGAAGCAGTGCAAGTCCAATCCGTGGGAAGATTTCTCGATGAACCACAAGAAGGGCGACAAGGTCAGCGGCGCGATCAAGTCGATCACCGACTTCGGCGTGTTCATCGGCCTGCCGGGCGGCATCGACGGCCTGGTTCACCTGTCCGACCTGTCGTGGAGCCTGCCGGGCGAAGAGGCCGTGCGCAACTTCCGCAAGGGTCAGGACGTCGAGGCCGTGGTGCTGGGCATCGACCTCGAGCGCGAGCGTATTTCGCTCGGCATCAAGCAGCTCGAAGGCGATCCGCTGACCAGCTACGCGACGGGCCACGAGAAGGGCAGCATCGTCAAGGGCACGATCAAGACCGTCGAGGCCAAGGGCGCAACCGTCCAGCTGGACAGCGACATGGAAGGCTACCTGCGCGCATCCGAAGTGTCGCGTGACCGTGTCGAGGACATGCGCACTCACTACAAGGAAGGCGACGAGATCGAAGCCATGATCATCAACGTTGATCGCAAGAATCGCGTGATCAACCTGTCGATCAAGGCCAAGGACATGACCGACCAGGATTCCGCGATGAAGAAACTCGCCGCCGAATCCGCAGCGGCAGCCAGCGGCTCGACCAACCTCGGCGCGCTGTTGAAGGCCAAACTCGACAACAAGAACGCCGAGTAATCATGACCAAATCGGAGCTGATTGCCCAACTGGTGGCGCGGCATTCGCAATTTTCGGTTGCGGATATCGAGATGGCGGTGAAGACGATCCTCGACGCGCTGGCGAAAAAC
>JBFHXL010000037.1:0-10788 GCA_041599035.1 Thiobacillus sp.
GCGGCGAGCCGGACGTGGTGCTGGCGGCAGCGGGCGATGTGCCCACGCTGGAAATGCTGGCGGCCATCGATATCCTGCGCCAGCATGCACCCGAGCTGAAAATCCGTTTCATCAATGTGGTGGACCTGATGACCCTGCAGCCGAAGGAAGAACATCCGCACGGCCTGTCGGACAAGGATTTCGATACGCTGTTTACCACCGACAAGCCGATCATCTTCGCCTATCACGGTTATCCGTGGCTGATCCATCGCCTCACCTACCGGCGCACCAACCACCACAACCTGCATGTGCGCGGCTACAAGGAAGAAGGCGCGACTACCACGCCGTTCGACATGGTGGTGCGCAATGATCTCGACCGCTTTCATCTGGTGGCGGACGTGGTCGACCGCGTGCCGACGCTGGGTTACCGGGCGGCGCATCTCAAGCAGGCGATGCGCAACAAGCGCATCGAACATCGCGAGTACATCATCCGCCACGGCGAGGACATGCCCGAGGTACGGGAATGGCAGTGGGGGACGAAGTAGCGCGTAACGGAGCAACCGGAGCAACACCGGCGGCGTAGGGAGCGCTTCCGTTCCTGATTCTGCAGGCTGTTGGTCTGGCCGGCCGCTTTCGGCAGCATGACCCCCACCCCCTTCATGCCCGCGCCAGCCGGGGCGTGCCTGCAATTTGAATTCATCCGGGACAAAAGGAAACAAACATGAAACCGATCACGCGCCGGTTCGGCAGCATTGCGGCGATATTTTTCTGGGGCGGCCTGTTTGGCGCCGCCCAGGCCTCCCCGCCTGGCGGTCTCGAAACCTGCGCTGCCATCGGGCAGGACGTTCAGCGGCTGGCGTGCTTCGACCGGCTGGCCAGTCAGCTCATGTCCCCGCATCCCGCGCCGCAGGAAACGGCGCTGCCGCAGGCGGCTCCACAAGCAAGCACGATTTCAGCCTTGTCGCGCCATTGGGAACTGGACGACGCGGCCAAGCAGGGCACCTTCCAGCTCAAGTCGCACGGCCCCAATTTCGTTCTGCCGGCCAAATACAGCGACTCGCCCAACAATACCCCGTTGCAGGGGAGTCTGCTGCAACCCGATCAAGGCCTGGATCCGATTGAAGCCAAGCTGCAATTGAGTTTCAAGGTCAAAGCACTTGAAGGCGTGTTCAGCGACCGTGCCGATTTGTGGATGGGTTTTACCGGGACGTCCTACTGGCAGGCTTACAACAGCAGCATTTCCGCTTCGTTCCGGGAGACCAATTACGAGCCGGAGGCGATGCTGGTGATTCGCACCGACTACAGCCTGGCGGGTTTAAAAGGGCGTTTCGTCAACCTAGGGCTGGTGCATCAGTCCAATGGCCGTCCGGAAGGCTTGTCGCGCAGCTGGAACCGGATTTATGCGCAGTGGGGGTTTGAGCGTGGCAATTTTGCGTTGCTGGTCAGGCCGTGGGTCCGCATTCCGGAAAGTGCGGCGACGGACGACAACCCGGATATCGAGGACTATATGGGCAACGGCGATCTGCTGGCGGCCTACAAGGACGGCGGCCACACTTACTCTTTATTGCTGCGCAATAACCTGAAAGGCGCATCCAATCGTGGCGCGATGCAGGTGGACTGGAGTTTTCCGATCAATGGCCGACTGCGGGGATATGTCCAGTACTTCAATGGCTACGGCGAATCGCTCATCGATTACAACCACAGCCAGCAATCGCTTGGCGTCGGCGTGAGCCTGATGGACTGGATGTAGGCGGTCGCCCGGATATGAAACAACCTGAAACAAGCTGTAACGGATATGAAAAAACCGGGCAATGCGCGTGCGGCACACTTCATCTCATGCCCAGCGGAGTTCACATGCCATGTGCGTCATAACCAGACAATTCATCGTATGGGCGTCCCTGTTCTTCGCCATGGCCGCCCAGGCTGCACCGAATGCGCAGCTGACGCCAAACGGGGAAGCGGCCGTGTCGGTGCCGGCGGCCGCATCGCGTGCGCCCGGGGCTGACGACTCGGGGATGAAGGAGATCACGCGCGGCAGCCGTCGCTTTGGCATCGGCTATGAAGCGCGGCAGGGCATCGGTTCCGGCGGGCACGGGCGTCACGACAGCCGCATCGAACGTCCGGAACGCGACAACCATGGGCGATAAATTCTTCGGCCGGTTGGCAGCAGACCCCTTTCGCGCTTGAAATCGACCCCGGCATGATGCGGCGGCTTCGCGTCGATGCGCTTGCAATCATTTCGAAACCGCCGGGAATCACTGGGCACGCGCTACCGCATCAATCCGTTATCCGGTACGCTTCAAAAAAGTGCCGGCCATGATGCGACGTATCGCGCCCGCATGCGCACGCTTAACGACAAATACAGACCCCATCCACCATGAAGCTCCGCACAGTTTTCAAGATCAGCCAGCGTAGCATTGTGCAAATGCTCGGCGTGCTGGCGTTTATCGCCATTCTGGTTTGGCTGTTTGTCACACGCGGCCCCTTGGCGCCGGTCGGTGTCGAGCATGCGCAAGTGGTGCGGATGAACATCGAACCAAGCCTGTTCGGCATCGGCACGGTCGAGGCAAGGCTGGCGTATGCCGTGGGCCCGACCCAGCCGGGGCGGGTGTTGCGGGTGCTGGTGGACCAGGGCGACGCGGTCAAGGCCGGGCAATTGCTGGCTGAAATGGATCCGGTGGACCTGGACAAGCGTACCGAGGCTGCCGCCAACGCGCTGGCACGTGCAAGGAAAACCTTGCAGGCCGTGCGCGCGCAGCTGTCAGAAACGGAAAGCCGGGAAAAACTCGCCCGCGCCAATCTGGCACGTTACGTGGAATTGCAGCAGAAAAATTTTGTCGCCAAGGAAATGCTGGAGAGCCGCCGCCACGAAGCCAATGCGGCCGCGGCGGCAGTGGCTGCGGCGCGCGCGAATGTCGAAGGCGCGGTGAGCGAGGTCGGTCGTGCGGAAGCGGACTTGCAGGGGGTGACCCAGGTGCGCGGCAGCTACCGGCTGCTGAGCCCGGTAGCGGGCGTGGTGACCGCGCGCGAGGTCGAACCGGGCACCACCGTTGTCGCGGGACAGGCGGTGGTGCGTCTGGTGAACCCTGCCAGCCTGTGGGTGCGGGCGCGCATCGACCAGTCGCGGGCGGCAGGCATCGGCCTGAATCAGCCGGCCGGCATTGTGCTGCGCTCGGAGCCGGACACGGCGATGCCGGGCCGGGTGGCGCGCATCGAGTTGCAAAGCGATAGCGTCACCGAGGAGCGCGTGGTGGACGTGGCGTTTGACGCAGCGCCCGCGCGCCTGTACCTGGGCGAACTGGCGGAAGTGACGATCAGGCTGCCCGCTGTACGCGATGCGCTGGCGGTGCCGAATGCAGCGGTGACACAGATGGAAGGCCGCACCGGTGTGTGGCAGGCGGTCGATGGACGTGCGCGCTTCAAGCCGGTGCGTGTGGGGCTTCAGGGCGAGGACGGTTTGATCCAGGTGCTGGCCGGACTCGACAGCGGCGAGCGCGTCATCGCCTACAGCACCAAACAGCTTGCCGACGGCATGCGGGTGCGCGAACAGGACCGCCTGCCGCGATGAGCAAAGCATGATCAATCTGGCGCGGCGCGATGTTGCCCATCACCTGAAGAGCTATCTGCTGACCGGGATGGGTCTGGGTCTGCTGATCGGCGTGACGCTGACCATGGCCGGGGTGTATCGCGGCATGGTGGACGATGCCAAGGTGCTGCTGGGCGCCTCGGGTGCGGACGTGTGGGTGGTGCAGCAACATACCCTGGGGCCGTTCGCCGAATCTTCCAGCGTGGCGGACGACGTCTACCGCAGCATCGAAGGCCTGCCGGGCGTGGCGGTGGCGGGCAATGTCGCCTATCTCACCATGCAGGTGGAACACCAGGGACGAACCCGGCGCGTGATGGTGGCCGGCTTCGTGTCGGGACGTCCGGGCGAACCGGAGTTTCTGATTGCCGGGCGCCGCATCAACCGCGCCCACTACGAAGCGGTGGCCGACGTGAAAACCGGCTTCAGGCTGGGCGATCGGGTGCGCATCCGCCGTAACGATTACACCGTGGTCGGCCTGACCCGGCGCATGGTGTCGTCCAACGGCGACCCCATGCTGTTCGTGCCGCTGAAGGACGCGCAGGAAACACAGTTTCTCAAGGACAACGATGCCATCGTCAACGACCGCAGCCGCCTCGCCGCCAACCCCGCGGTCAACCGCCCCGGTCAGCCTGGAGTGCTGGAGGCGGTGCAGGATATCCAGACGTCCAGCCACAAGGTCAATGCCGTGCTGGTGCGGGTGCAGTCCGGCGTGAGCGCACGCGAGGTGGCCGACAACATCCGGCGCTGGAAGCGGCTGACCGCGTATACCAACGCCGACATGGAAGATATTCTGGTCGCCAAGCTGATCGCCAACGCGGCCAAGCAGATCGGCTTGTTCCTCGCCATCCTGACGGTGGTCAGCGCGGCCATCGTGGCCTTCATCATCTACACCATGACGCTCGGAAAGATCAAGGAGATCGCCGTGCTGAAGCTCATCGGCACCCGCAACCGCACCATCGCCGCGATGATCATGCAGGAGGCGCTGGGGCTGGGCGTGATCGGCTTTTTTGTCGGCAACATCGCCGCCACCCTGTGGGCGCCGGTCTTTCCCAAGTTCATTCTGCTGGAATCCGGCGATGCCGGCCGGGCTTTTGTCATGACCCTGATCGTGTGTGCGCTGGCCTCGCTGCTGGCCATCCGTGCCGCACTCAAAATCGACCCGGCGGAGGCGATCGGTGGCTGAGCATGCGCAACCCGCGATTCTCATCGAAGGCATCACCAAGCGCTACGGCAGCGGCAGCACCGCGGTCGATGCGCTGAAGGGCGTCGACATGACCGTCTATCCCGGCGAGGTGGTGGGACTGATCGGGCCGTCCGGTTCCGGCAAGACCACGCTGCTGAAATGCCTGGGTGCGGTGATCGAGCCGACGACCGGAAAATTCACCCTTGGTGGCGAGGTGATTTATGACAATGGCTGGAAAACCCGCGACCTGCGCGCGCTGCGGCGCGACCGCATCGGCTTCGTGTTTCAGGCCGCGTACCTGATCCCGTTTCTCGACACCACCGACAACGTCGCGCTGCTGCCGATGCTGGCCGGCGTGCCCAATGCCAAGGCGCGTGAAATTGCACTGGAAATGCTCACCGCGCTCGACGTCCAGCATCGCGCCAAGGCACGCATTCCGGAACTTTCCGGCGGCGAGCAGCAGCGGGTGGCGATTGCGCGCGCGCTCGCCAACAAGCCGCCGATCATTCTCGCCGACGAACCGACCGCCGCGCTCGACAGCGTGCGTGCGCTGACGGTGGTGAAGATCCTCAACCAGCTGGCGCAGGAATTCCGTATCGCCATCATCGTCGTCACCCACGACGAAAAGATCATTCCTACCTTCAAACGCATTTACCATATCCGCGACGGCAGGACTTACGAAGAAGCAGGTGAAGGACGGGAAATTTAAGATGAAACTCAGCTTTCTAGGCGCAGCGCGCGAAGTTACCGGCTCCAGCTATCTGGTGGAACACGAGGGGGTGCGCTTTCTGGTCGATTGCGGCATGTTTCAGGGTGGACGCGAGACGCGCGAGAAGAATCGCCGCGCTTTCAATTTCGACCCGCAAACGATCGATTTCGTCATTCTTACCCATGCCCATATCGACCACTCGGGCCTGCTGCCGCGCCTGACTGCGCTGGGGTTCCGTGGCGCCATCCATGCGACGCGCGCAACCTGCGACCTGCTGGCGGTGATGCTGCCGGACTCGGCGCATATCCAGGAAAAGGAAGCAGAGCACGCGAACTTCCGCCGCTTCCGCAAAGGGCTGGAAAAAAAGGACAAGCGCGGCGCCGCACCGCGCGATAGCGCGCCGCTCTATACCGTGGCGCAGGCGCAGGCGTGCCTGAAGCAGCTCAACCCGGTCGATTACGACCTGGAAATTGCGCCGCATCCGGCGCTGCGCTGCACCTTTCGCGATGCCGGTCATATCCTCGGCTCGGCGATCGTCGAAGTCTGGGTGGGCGAAGGTGCGCGCCGCCGCAAGCTGGTATTTTCGGGTGACCTCGGTCAACCCGCACGGCCGTTGTTGCGCGATCCGACGCCAATCCTTGAAGCCGATTACCTGCTGGTCGAATCGACCTACGGCAACCGCGAGCACAAGAGCATGGAGGCGACCCAGGACGAACTGGTGGAGGTGATCAACGACACGATCGAACGCAAGGGCGGCAACGTCATCATTCCCGCCTTTGCCGTCGGACGCACCCAGGACATGCTCTATCTGCTGGCCGACCTCACCCGGCAGGGGCGCATTCCCAAACTTTCCGTGTTCGTCGATTCCCCCATGGCCACCGCTGCCACCGAAATCACCTACAAGCACATGGAATTGCTGGATGCTGAAACGCATGCGCTGATGGGCAGGCACGGCGGTGCAGCGCACTTTCGCAAGCTCGATTTTGTCGAAAGCGTGGAAGAATCGATGGCGCTCGATCGCATCAAGGGCGGCGCCGTCATCATCTCGGCCAGCGGAATGATGGAAGCCGGGCGGATCAAGTTCCACCTGCGCGCCAACCTGGGACGCCGCGAATCGACCATCCTCGTCACCGGCTTTCAGGCCGCCGGCACCTTCGGCCGCCGTCTGGTCGATGGTGCCAAACGGGTGCGCCTGCTGGGCGAGGACATTCCGGTGCGCGCCGACCTCTGCACGCTCGGCGGGTTGTCGGCACATGCCGACCGCACGGCATTGTTGAACTGGCTCGGACACTTCCGCAACACGCCGCGCCAGGTATTCGTGGTGCACGGCGAGGAAACGGTGGCGACCGCTTTTGCCGGGGAGGTGCAAAAGCAGTTCGGCTGGGAGGTCATGGCGCCGGCACCGGGATACAGCGTCATTCTCGATTAGAATCGGCGCATGACACCCACGCGATATTGGCGCCGTTCCCTTTTGTTCGCAGCCCTGTGCGCCGGCCTGCCGGGCCAGGTGTGGGCCGCGTCGATTGCGGCCTGGGAAGGCTGCAGCACGATACCGGCCGATGTGGAGCGGCTGGCGTGTTACGACCGCCAGGCCGGACGCTCGCAGCCCGAGGCGGTACCCGTTCCTCCGGCCGAGTCATCATTCGAGGCATCGACCGAGGTGCAGGGGTCGCAGCTGCTCTCGGCGCTGTCCCGCCATTGGGAGCTGGATAACGCGGCCAAACAGGGTGCCTTCCTGTTCCGTCCGCACCACCCCAATTATTTCCTGCCGATCAAATACAGCGATGCACCCAACGGCACGCCGTTTCAGGATACGTTCACGCAGCCTGATCTTGGGCTCGATCCCATCGAAACCGAGTTGCAGCTGAGCTTCAAGATCAAGGGCATGCAGGGCGTGTTCGGTCACAACAATCTTGACCTGTGGTTCGGCTACACCATCACTTCATTCTGGCAGGCATACAACAGCACGATTTCCTCGCCGTTTCGCGAGACCAACTACGAGCCGGAAGCGATGCTGGTGTTTCGCACGAATTACGAGCTGGGCGGTTTCCGCGGGCGCTTCATCAACCTGGGAATGGCACACCAGTCGAATGGCCGCTCAGAGGAGCTGTCGCGCAGCTGGAACCGCATCTACGCGCAGTTCGGTTTCGAACGCGACAACCTGGCCGTGCTGATCCGGCCCTGGGTCCGCATTCCCGAGAATGCCGGGAATGACGACAATCCCGACATCGAGGATTACCTGGGACACGGCGACGTGCTGGCGGTTTACCGGAAAGGGCGCAACGCCTATTCACTGCTGCTGCGCAACAACTTCAAGACGACCAATAATCGCGGAGCCTTGAAACTCAACTGGAGCTTTCCGCTGACAGGGCGCCTGAAAGGGTATGTGCAGTATTTCAACGGCTACGGTGAGTCGCTGGTCGATTACAACCACAAACAGCAGACGTTCGGCCTCGGCGTCAGCCTGACCGAAGGCATGTAGTCGTCACGGCGCATTCGGCAAGGCCCGTTCGATGAGCTGCTTCACGTACTTCGCCGGGATGGCGTAGCTGATGCCGCTCGGCGCGGACAGCGCGGCTTCCTTCGCCCCCTTTACATACACGGAATTGACCACGCCCAGCACTTCGCCGGTATCGGGATGCCATACCGGGCTGCCGCTGTTGCCGGGATAGGCCACGGCATCGAGTTCGAACACGTCATACGGGTCCTGCGCCTGCATCAGCGTGCGCGCATTCAGCTGCGACGCGCTTCGCAGCGGCGTGAAGATCGGGATGATGGCAGCCAGGCCCGCGCGGTGGGTGGACGGGTTGAGGCCCAGCACCGAGCCGATCGGATAGCCGGTGAAATACAGCTGCCAGCCTTCGCGCGCGTGATCCGAGTCGCCCAGTTTCAGCGCCGGCAGCGGGTCGCCTTCGATTTTCAGCAGCGCCAGGTCGCGTGCCTTGTCGGTGGCGATCAGGCGCGCAGCTCGCACCGCCATCTGGCGGTCATGGCCGATGAACACGGCATGGGTTTCCCTTTTTTCGCTGTCCAGCGTCTTGCTGAAAATATGCGCGCACGACACCACGTAGCGCCCGTCCAGCACCACAAATCCGGTGCCCTGCAGGTTGGCGCGCGGGCTGCCGCTGGGGTTGAAGGTGCCGACCCCGACCACGCCGGACTTGATGGCGGGCAGCATGTCGGCCACGTCGGCGCGGGCGGGCAATGCCACGAGGAGCGCAATCAACGCCCAGCTGGCATGCCGTTTGCAGACAACATGAGCAGCAAGCCTAAGGGCGTGTCCGGGCAGTGCCGCACAAATTCGATACAATCCGGACGGCAGTAAAGACTTTCTATTCATTGGGGAATCCAAGCATGAGCATTGTTGCGGTTGTCGGGTTGGGCTATGTGGGACTGCCGCTGGCGGTGGAATTCGGCAAGAAAACGACCACTATCGGCTACGACCTCTCGCTTGAGAAAATAGAGCACTACCGACGATTCTGCGACCCCACCGGCGAAGTTTCAACGGCCGATCTCAAGGCTGCGAGCCAACTGACGGTGACGACCGACCCCGCCGATCTGGCGCAGGCCGACTTCATCATCGTTGCCGTGCCGACTCCGGTCGATGAAGCGCACATCCCCGATTTTTCGCCGCTGGTGGGGTCGTCCACCACGGTCGGCAAGTACATGAAAAAGGGCGCCACGGTCATTTACGAATCCACAGTCTACCCCGGTGCCACCGAGGAGGTCTGTATCCCGATTCTGGAAAAGCAGTCCGGCATGAAGTGGCTGCAGGATTTCCACGTCGGCTACTCGCCCGAGCGGGTGAACCCCGGCGACAAGGAGCGGACGATCACCAAAATCGTGAAAGTGGTGTCGGGCGACGATGCCGCCACGCTGGACAAGGTGGCTGAACTCTACGGCAGCGTGATCACCGCCGGCGTCCACCGCGCCAGTTCGATCAAGGTGGCCGAAGCCGCCAAGGTGATCGAGAACACGCAGCGTGATCTCAATATCGCGCTGATGAACGAGTTGTCGCTGATCTTTCACCGCCTCGGCATCGACACGCTCGAAGTGCTGAAGGCCGCTGGCACCAAGTGGAACTTCCTGCCGTTTCGTCCCGGCCTGGTCGGCGGCCACTGCATCGGCGTCGACCCCTACTACCTGACCCACAAGGCCGACATGCTCGGCTACCACCCGCAGGTCATCCTCGCCGGCCGCCGCATCAACGACGGCATGGGCGCCTACGTGGCGCAGGAAACGGTGAAGAACATGATCGCCAATGGGGTGCAGGTGAAGGGCGCCAGGGTCAACGTGCTCGGACTCACTTTCAAGGAAAACTGCCCCGACCTGCGCAATTCAAAAGTCGTCGACGTCATCCGCGAACTGCAGTCTTTCGGTTGCGACGTGCACGTGCACGACCCGCTCGGCGAATCGAAGGAGGCCGAGCACGAATACGGCATCCGCCTGATCGCGTGGGATGACCTGCCGCAATGCGACGCCATCGTCGCCGCCGTGTCGCACAGCGAATATCTGGACAAAAGCTTTGCTGACCTCACCGTCAAATTGAAGCAGGGCGGCGCATTTACCGACGTCAAGTCGGCCTATGATCCGGACGCCGTCAGGGCGGCGGGCTTCACGCTCTGGAGGCTGTGATGACGGCGTTCGACGCGCTGAAAAAAACGCTCGCAGCCGATCCCAAAACCTGGCTCGTCACCGGTGTCGCCGGCTTCATCGGCAGCAATCTGGCCGAAGCGCTGTTGCAACTCGACCAGCGTGTCATCGGCCTCGACAACCTGGCCACCGGCCATGAAAAGAACCTGGCCCAGGTTGAGGCCAGCGTCGGCGCCGAGCGCTGGGCGCGTTTCAGTTTCACGCGCGGTGACATCTGCGACCTCGCTACCTGCCACGCCGTCTGCAAGGATGTCGATTATGTGCTGCATCAGGCCGCGCTCGGCTCGGTGCCGCGCTCGCTGGAAGACCCACTGACCACGCATGCTGCCAACAACACCGGCTTTCTCAACATGCTGGTCGCGGCGCGTGACGCCAGGGTCAAACGCTTCGTCTATGCAGCATCCTCTTCCACCTACGGCGACCATCCCGGTCTGCCCAAGGTCGAGGACGTCATCGGCAAGCCGCTGTCGCCCTACGCGGTGACCAAGCTGGTCAACGAACTGTATGCCGACGTATTCGGCCGCTGCTATGGCATGGAAAGCATCGGCCTCAGATATTTCAACATCTTCGGCCGCCGCCAGGACCCCAATGGGGCGTATGCTGCGGTGGTGCCGAAGTGGGTCGCCAGCATGATCCACAACGAGCCGGTCTACATCAACGGCGACGGCGAAACCAGCC
>JBFHXL010000038.1:0-10787 GCA_041599035.1 Thiobacillus sp.
ACGGAAACACCACCAGCATGTGCGACACCGCCTGCTTGATGCGGTGGATGCGTTCGGGCCGCCAGGCCCAGATCGACGGGCTGACGAAGTGCACCGTGGGAATACCCGCGTGCTTGAGCTTGGCTTCGAGCGTGAAGTTGAAATCCGGCGCATCGATGCCGACGAAGACACGCGGCCGCTCGTTCAGAAAATAACGGGTGATGCGTGAGCGGATCCACAGCAGTTCAGGCAGATGGCGCAACACCTCGACATAGCCGTTGACCGCCAGTTTCTCGCTTGGATAAATCGCCTGCACGCCGGCTTCGATCAGCCGTGGGCCGGCAATGCCGGCTGCGCGCAAATCAGGGTGGGCCTGTTTCAGCGCATTGATGAAATGCGCGCCGAGCAGGTCGCCAGACGCCTCGCCGGCGACCAAACCCAGATCAATCACCGGATGATGCCGCGCTCGGCACGCGCCAGGAAATCGAGCAGCTGTTGAACTTCGGCGTGTTTCACGGCATCGGCGGCGAGTTTGGCCTGCGCCTCGGCCAGGGTGTTACCTTCACGATACAAAATCTTGTAGCTGCGCTTCAGGGCGGCCAGTGCCTCGGGCGTGAACCCACGGCGCTTGAGGCCTTCGCTGTTGAGTCCGTGCGGCGCGGCGGGTTGTCCCGACGCCATGATGAAAGGCGGGATGTCCTTGAACACCACGCTGGAAATACCGGTCATCACATGCGCGCCGACCTTGCAGAACTGATGCACGCCGGTAAATCCGCCCAGAATGGCCCAGTCCCCCACTTCGGCGTGTCCGGCCAGCGAAGCATTGTTGGCAAAAATCGTGTGGTCGCCCACCACGCAGTCGTGCGCGATGTGAACGTAGGCCATGATCCAGTTGTGCGAGCCGACCGTGGTCACGCCGCGATCCTGCACCGTGCCGGTGTTGAAGGTGCAAAACTCGCGGATGACATTGTGGTCGCCGATTTCCAGCCGGGTCGGCTCACCCGCATATTTCTTGTCCTGCGGCGCCTCGCCGAGCGAGACAAAATGGAAGATCCTGTTGTGCGCGCCTATCGTGGTGTGGCCCGTGATCACGGCATGTGCACCGACCGTGGTGCCAGCGCCGATCTCGACGTGTTCACCAATGATCGTGTACGGGCCGATCTCGACATCATCAGCCAGCCGGGCGCCCGCGGCGACCAGCGCAGTGGGGTGAATGACAGCCATGTCAGGGCTTGTCGCGCAGGGTCGCCATGAGTTCGGCTTCCGCTACCAGCGCGCCGTCCACTTCGGCACGGCCGGTGTACTTCCAGATGCCGCGCATTTCGCGCACGATGGCCACCTTCAGCACCAGTTGGTCGCCCGGCTTGACCGGCTTCTTGAAACGCGCACCGTCAATGCCGGCAAAGTAGACGACACCGATCTGCTCCGGCGAATAATCCTTGGTCTTGAACGACAGGATCGCGGCGGCCTGCGCCATCGCTTCCAGGATCAGCACGCCCGGCATCACCGGCGCACCCGGAAAGTGGCCGGGGAAAAAGGGCTCGTTGATGGTGACGTTCTTGATGGCCGTGATGGTCTTGCCAAGTTCGAGTTCGGTCACCCTGTCGATCAGCAGAAAGGGGTAACGGTGCGGCAGATATTCCATCACCTGCTCGATATCCATGATCATGATTTGCTTTCGAGTTCGTTGAGTCGTTTTTCAAGCTGCTTGATGCGATTCACCAGCTTGTCGAGGTTGCGCATGTGAACGGCATTTTTTTGCCAGGTTTCGTGTTCTGAAAACGGCATCGCGGCCGTATAGGTGCCGGACTTGGTCAGTGACTTGGTGATCAGCGTGTTGGTCGAGATACGCGTGCCGTCGGCAATTTCGATATGGCCGAAAATCATCGCCGCACCGCCGATCATACAGTTGCGACCGATTTTGGCGCTGCCGGCGATTCCGGTGCAACCGGCGATCACGGTATGCGCCCCGATGCGGACGTTGTGCGCGACCTGGATCAGGTTGTCGAGCTTGACGCCCTCCTCGATCACCGTGTCCTCGAGCGCACCACGATCGATGGTCGTGCAGGCACCAACCTCCACATCATCGCCGATCAGCACGCGGCCGATCTGCGGAATTTTTTCCCAGCGCCCTTCGTTCGGCGCAAAGCCGAACCCGTCCGCCCCGATCACGCAACCGGCGTGCAGGATGCAGCGCTCGCCCACCTCGCAGCGATGATAGACGGTGACGTTGGCGTACACCAGGGAATCCGCACCGACGCGGGCATGATCACCGACGACGCTGTTGGCACCGATGATGGCACGCGCACCGATATGCGCGCCGCTACCGATGATGGCGCCGGCGGCGATGCTGGCGTCGGCGGCAATCTTTGCATCAGGCGCGATGCTTGCCATCGGATGAATGCCTGCGGGGGGGCGCGGCGGCGGGTTCAACAAGGCCGAGACGCGCGCAAAGTACAGATAGGGATTGGGGGTGAGGATACGCGGCAGTTCGCTGGAATCGCGCGCATCTACAGGCAAAATGACCGCACCCGCACGAGTATCCGCCAGTTGGGACAGATATTTGCCTTGCGAGACAAAGCCTATTTCATCAGACGTGGCACGATCCAGCGGTGCAACCTGACGCACCGCCCGCGTACCATCGCCCACGAGTTCTCCGCCAAAACGGGAGACCAGCTCGGTAAGCGTTACGGCCATCGGGTCGCTTTTTTCCGATCGTTAAAGACTGTTAAAGATTTATTGCGTCGACCTTACTTTCCACCCAGAACCTTCATTACCCGATCGGTAATGTCGATCTTTGAATCGACATACACAGCCTGCTCGACGATCAGGTCGAATTTTTCAGCGCGCGCAATATCCATGATCGCCTTGCGTGCACGCTCCTGGATTTGTCCCAGTTCTTCGTTGCGGCGCAGATTGAGATCCTCGCGGAACTCGCGCCCCTGGCGTTGCAGATCGCGATTCAGATTGCCCAGGTCGCGCTCCTTGCTCTTGCGGTCGCTGTCCGACATGGTCACGCCATCCTTGTCCAGCTGCGCCTGCAGGTCACGCGCCTGCTTGGCGAGCTTCTGCAGTTCCTGATCACGTGCGGAAAATTCGCGCTCGAGCTTTTTCTGCGCAGCAACTGAAAGCGGAGCCTCCCGTATCAGACGTTCGGTGTTGACGAAACCAATCTTGGTCTCGGCGAAAGCGGGGGCCGCCACGCACGTGGAAACCAAAACCAGGGAAGCTGCAAGCTGCTTGAATGTCATCATCGTTTACTCCAGTTACGTCCAACCCTCAGAATGCACTGCCGAGGGTGAATTGAAATACCTCCGTCTTGTCGCCGTTCTTGCTGACAAGCGGTTCGGCCAGACTGAATTTTAGCGGACCCATCGGAGACACCCACAACACCGCCACGCCGGCCGAATAGCGCAAGTCGCCGACCGCGAAGGTTTTATATAGGCCATTGTAATCATCCGGACCAAACGTGGCACCTGCATCGACAAAGGCCGACATGCGCAGCGACTGGTCATCCTTGAGTCCCGGCAAAGGGAAGAAGAGTTCCGCGTTGCCGACTATCCGCGTGTCGCCACCCAATGCGTCGCCGTAGGCGTCCTTGGGTCCCAGGGTACCGTTGGCAAAACCGCGCACCGAGCTGTTGCCGCCCGCGTAGAAATTCTTGAAGAATGGCAGCGGCTTGCCCGCCAGTCCACCGCCTACCCCCAACTCCCCGTTCAGCATCAGCGTAAAGCTTTTGCTCAGCGGCAGGTACTGCTGATGCTGAAGCGTCAGCTTGTAATACTGCAGGCTGCCGAGCGGCGTTCCGACCTCCGCCGCCACCCGCTGCAGCATCCCTCTGGTCGGAAACAGCGCGCTGTCACGGGTATTGCGCGCCCAGGACATGTCGAGGCGCAAGGTGTCGTTGTCTTCCCCAAAGACACGAACGAAGCGCTCCTGCGAGGTTTCGTACGAAGGGTCGGCGTCAGCCAGCAACTCGAGCGTAGTCTGCTCGTAGGTCAGGCCGAATGAAATGAAGTCGCGCTCGTTGACCGGCAGGCCCAGGCGCACGCCAGCACCGTAGGTGGACGTCTTGTACGCGCTCACGTCATCAATCTCGCTCGAGTCGTAATCGCGCCGGTACAGGTCGTAGCCCAGACTCACCCCGTCGAGCGTGTAGTAGGGATTGGTGAACGACAGCGAATACACGGTATTGGAACTGCTGGTATTGATTTGCGTCGACAGGCGGTTGCCCGTTCCAAACACGTTGTCCTGCGACACCGAGCCCGACAGCACCAGACCGTCCGACGACGAGAAACCCGCGCCCAGCATGATGTTGCCGGTGGATTTCTCGGACACGGCCACGTTGACGTCAACCTGATCGGTGGTGCCGGACACCCCCGGCGTTTCAATATTGACTTCGTTGAAGTAGCCGAGACGATTCAGGCGATCACGCGAACGGTTGATTTTTTCGGCGTCGTAATACGCGCCTTCCATCTGCCGCACTTCCCGGCGAATCACTTCGTCGCGGGTTCGGGTGTTGCCTGCCACGTTAATCCGGTTCACGTAAACCCGGCGTCCGGGGTCAACAAACAGGGTGAAAGCGACGGTGCTCTTGTCCTTGTCGAGTTCGGGCACGGCGTTGACGTTGGCAAACGCATAGCCGTCGTTGCCGAGACGGTCACCGATGCGCTTGGTGGTCTCGGTCAGACGGTCACGCACGAACACTTCGCCCGGCTGCACCGTGATGAGTTGCTGCAGTTCCGCTTCCGGAACCAGCATCTGCCCCGCCAGCTTGACGTCGGACACCCTGTATTGCGGCCCCTCGGTCACATTGACCGTAATGTAGATACCCTGCTTGTCAGGCGTGATCGACACCTGTTTGGAGTCCACGCTGAATTCGAGATAACCACGGTTGAGGTAGAACGAGCGCAGGGCCTCGATATCCCCGCCCAGCCGCGATTTCGAATACTGGTCGTTCTTGGTGTACCAGGTCAGCCAACCGGGTGTGGTCGAAGTGAATTGCTTCAGCAGTTCCTTTTCCGTGAAGGCCTTGTTGCCGACGATGTTGATCTGCTGAATCTTGGCGCTGTCGCCTTCAACCACATCGAACTGCACGGCAACCCGGTTGCGCTCAAGCGGCGTCAGGGTGGACTTGATTTCGACGGCATACTTGCCGCGGTTGAAATACTGGCTCCGCAGTTCCTGTTCGGCCTTCTCCAGGAGCGCCCGGTCGAGCACGCGGCCTTCAGCCAGGCCGGTCTGCTTGAGGCCGTTTTTCAAATCCTCTTCGGAGAATTCCTTGATGCCCGACAGCGTAACTTTGGCAATCGATGGCCGCTCTTCAACGGTCACGATCACGACACCGTCGCGCGCCTCCAGCCGCACATCCTTGAAAAAGCCCGTGGCGTACAGGGCCTTGATCGCGGCGGCCGTTTTTTCGTCGGTCAGCGTCTCGCCCACCTTCACCGGCAGGTAGCTGAATACCGTGCCCGCTTCGGTGCGCTGAATGCCTTCCACCCGAATGTCCTTGACGACAAAGGGTTCTTCGGCAAGCACGGGGTGCATGGCAAAGATCGCGGCGAGGGCAAGCGTCAAACGGTTTAGGATCATGATTTTTTTATCCGCCTATCAGGCGTTGCAAATCGTTGAACAAGGCAAACGACATCAGAATCAACAGGAGGATCATGCCGATCCGGCTGCCTATTTCCATGGTGCGCTCGGACACGGCGCGACCGGTAAAAACTTCGGCCACATAATACATGAGGTGCCCCCCATCCAGTAACGGGATCGGCAGCAGATTGAGCACGCCCAGGCTCACGCTCACCAGTGCCAGGAAACCCACAAAACTGATCCAGCCAAGCGTGGCGCTCTGTCCCGCATAATCGGCAATCGTCAGCGGCCCGGACAGGTTTTTCCATGACACCTGGCCCACCACCATGCGCCCCATCATCTCGAGCGTGAACAGACTCATGTCCCAGGTCTTGGCAGCGCCCCGCCACAATGCGTCGAAAGGACCGTATCGAATCTCGGTCATGAGCGCAGCCAGCATGGAGTCATCCACTTGCGGCGCGGCGCCAATCTTGCCGATTCTCTGGCCGGCCTCGTCCACGGCTTCAGGAATGACGGTCAGTTCAGCATGCTGTCCCTGGCGCAGGTATTCAATCCGCAAGGGCTTGTCCGGATGCAGGCGAACCAGTCCGACCCAATCCCGCCAGTTCGCCACCGTCTTGCCATTGGCCGAAAGCAGTCGGTCACCCGCCTGAAAACCTGCGCGTGCAGCAGCCCCATCGGGCAGCACTTTGCCGATTACCGGATCAATCACGGGCTCGAAACGCACGATTCCGAGCGGAAGCAGCGGGTCGCGCTCCAGATTCCCTGATTCGATCGGCGGCATATCGAGTTGAACACTGCGGCCGTCAGCCAGACCCAGCGTGAGCGGTTCGCCCGCCACTCCGGCCCGCAGCAGATCCAGCCGCAGGTCCTGGAATGACAGCGTCTCATTGCCGTTGACGCGATGGATTTCATCGCCCGCCACCAAGCCGGCCACCGCCGCCGGCGTGCCGACAGGCGGCTCACCTATGATCGGTTTGAGCGCAGGCAGGCCGTGCATGAACAGGACCCAGTAAAACACGATGGCGAGCAGGAAATTGGCCAGCGGTCCGGCCACAACAATCCCGATGCGCCGCCACACGCCGGCACGGTTAAAACTGCGGTGCGCTTCGGCAGCCGGCACCTCACCCTCACGCTCGTCGAGCATTTTGACGTAGCCGCCGAAAGGCAGCGCAGCCAGCACCCACTCGGTCCGATCGGGGCCGAAGCGGCGGACCAGGAGGGGCTTGCCGAAGCCGACAGAAAATCGCAGCACCTTGACTCCGGCCAGACGCGCGGCCAGATAATGGCCAAATTCATGCACCACCACCAGCACGCCAATGGCAATCAGAAACCACAGTGCGGTGTGCAGAACGCTCATGCGTGTGCGTGCTCCAGGTACGCCCCGGCCACCCTGCGCGCCTGCCGGTCAGCTTCGAGCAAATCCTCAAGGGTGCACGCCGCGCCACCGGCCAGTTTTTCCAGCGTATGCGCAATGCTGGCTGCGATGGCGGGAAACGGCACCGCGCCGTCGAGGAAACGCGCGACCGCGACTTCGTTGGCGGCGTTCAAAACCGCAGCGGCATTGCCGCCCGCATTGAGCGCGTCGAACGCGAGCTGCAGACAAGGGAAACGCGCAGTGTCGGGCGCCTCGAACGTAAGCTGCCTGCCCATCAGCTCCAGCGCAGACACGCCGGCATCGATACGCTCGGGAAAGCCCAGCGCATAGGCAATCGGCGTACGCATATCGGGGGTTCCCATCTGCGCGATCACCGAACCGTCAGCGTATTCGACCATCGAATGCACGATGCTTTGCGGATGCACCACCACCTTGATCTGATCGGGGCGTGCATTGAACAGCCAGCGCGCCTCGATGACTTCGAGCCCCTTGTTCATCAGGCTCGCCGAATCGACCGAAATCTTTTTTCCCATCACCCAGTTCGGGTGCGCCACCGCCTGCGCCGGCGTGGCCGCAGCAATCGCCTCGACCGACAGGGTACGGAACGGTCCACCCGACGCAGTCAGCCACAGGGCATTCACGCCGGCGCGCTGAAAATCGCCGTTGAAGTCACGCGGAAGCGCCTGAAAGATCGCGTTATGTTCGGAATCGATCGGCAGCAGTTCCGCGCCACTGGCGGCAACCGCGTCCATGAATAGCTGACCCGAGACCACCAGCGTTTCCTTGTTGGCCAGCAAAATCCGTTTGCCAGCCTGCGCTGCCGCCAGTGCGGCGGGCAGCCCGGCCGCGCCGACTATCGCGGCCATCACCGTATCCACCTCGGGGGCCGTTACCACCTCGACCAGAGCGGCGGCGCCTTCAAGCACGGTCACCGGCAATTTTTCTTCCGCAATTCGAGCACGCAACGCGGCCGCCGCAGCCGGCTCGCTCATCACGGCCACGCGCGGACGGTGGACACGACACTGCTCGACCATGCGCTCGACCTGGGTCGCGCCGGTCAGGGCAAAAATCTCGAAGCGCCCGGGATGCCGCGCCACCACGTCGAGCGTGTTGACGCCGATGGTGCCGGTGGCCCCCAGAACGGCAAGCACACGCGGTTTCATGTCGCGTACAGTCATACGGAACGCTCCAGCCACATCACCATGCCGGCGGCGACAGGCAAGGTCGAGGTCAGGGCGTCGATGCGGTCGAGCACGCCGCCATGACCGGGCAATAGGTCACCGCTGTCCTTCATGCCCGCGACCCGCTTGATCCAGGACTCGAACAGGTCGCCCAGTATCGACAGATAAAGCAGCCCAGCCACGGCAAAGAACAGCGGCAGCAACGGCAACTCAACAAACACGCCCAGCATGGCGGCATACAGCACGAGTGCGATGAAAGCGCCCGCCACGCCCTCCCGGGTTTTGCCGGGGCTGATGACAGGCGCAAGTTTGTGGCGGCCAAACCGACGGCCGGCGAAATAGGCGGCCGTATCCGCAATCCAGACTATCGCCAGCACCCCAAGCAGCATGGCCGGGCCGTGTGCGTGCAGATACAGCAGCGCCGCCCAGGTCGGCCACAGCAGCACGACACCGACAACGCCGCGCACAGCCCGCTGTTCGGCACGCCAGTGCCCCAGCAGCCACAACGGCGCGACCAGCACCCAGAACACGATGGCCAGCAGGGTCAGCGCCATCTGCACTGTCGGCCAAACTGCAGCCAGAAGATAGGGCAATGCCAGCGCGCAAAGCGCCAGCAGCAGCGCATAGACACGCGCGGACAGCGGCGAAAAATGGCTCAGGCGAGCCCATTCGTGAGCGGCTATCCCGACCACGCCCGCCATCAGGAGCGCCCACAACCACGCAGGCGCCCACAGCACCGCCGGCACCAGCACCGCCAGCAGCAGGACCGTGGTCAGCACCCGACTCAGGAGTGGCGTCATGGATGCACTACCCGAAGATCGCTCACGATGCCACGCGAACTTGCTCGCTGGTGCGGCCAAAACGGCGTTCACGGGTACGGTAGGACTCGATGGCAGCATCCAGTGCCGGGGCGTCGAAATCAGGCCACAGCGCATCGGTGAAATAGAGCTCGGTATAGGCCAGCTGCCACAACAGGAAATTGCTGATGCGCTGCTCGCCGCCGGTCCGAATGAACAGGTCCGGCTCGGGCAACTCGGCCATGCTGAGATGCTGCGCGAGCACGGCCTCGTTCACCTCTTCCGCCGCCACATTGGCGCCCATCATTTTCTTGATCGCCTGAACGATATCCCAGCGTCCGCCGTAATTGGCGGCGACCGTGAAGGTAAGCCGGGTATTGTTGCGGGTCAGCGCTTCGGCATCGCGGATCAAGGACTGGATGCGTGCGGAGAACCCCGACAGATCGCCGATGACGCGAAAGCGAATGTCGTTCTGGTGCAGTCGCGCGACTTCATTCTCCAGCGCGCGCAGGAACAGTTCCATCAGCAGGGTGACCTCTTCCTGCGGGCGGCGCCAGTTTTCCGAACTGAACGCAAACACGGTGAGATGCGAGACACCCCGCTCGGCACAGGCCCGGATGACACCCCGCAAGGCCTCAACGCCCTTGCGATGCCCCGCCACGCGCGGCATCAGGCGTCGCTTCGCCCAGCGGCCATTGCCGTCCATGATGATGGCGATGTGCTGCGGCACATGTGCGCTCGCCGGATTCGCTTGCTTCGTGCTTGTCGACACGCCAGATACGCTCAGACTGCGAGCAGGTCCTTCTCTTTTTCGGCCAGCAACCTGTCTATTTCACCGATGAATTTGTCGGTGAGCTTTTGCACCTCGTCCTGGGTGCGACGCTCTTCATCTTCGGTCGCGGTCTTGTCCTTCACCATGTCCTTGACGGCACCATTGGCATCGCGGCGGATATTGCGCACGGCAACGCGCGCACCCTCCGCCTCGCCGCGCACGACCTTGATCAGGTCGCGACGGCGCTCTTCGGTCAGCGCAGGCATCGGCACGCGGATGACATCGCCGTAGGTGGAGGGATTGAGCCCGAGATCGCCATCGCGGATCGCTTTCTCGACCTTGGCGACCATGTTCTTTTCCCACGGCTGGACACCAATGGTGCGGCTATCGATGAGCGTGACGTTCGCCACCTGGGGCACGGCGGTCGGCGAGCCGTAATAATCGACCATGACATGATCGAGAATGCCGGTATGGGCACGTCCCGTACGCACCTTGGCCAGATCGTTCTTCAACGCGTCCAGCGACTTGCCCATTTTCTGTTCCGCGGATCGCTTGATATCCGCAATCGTCTGTTCAGCCATGATGTTTCCTCAGTTCAAGGTCACGCGTGTGCCTTCATTTTCACCCATCACCACGCGCTTCAACGCGCCCGGCTTGAAAATATTCAACACAGCCAGCGTCAGATTCTGTTCGCGGCACAAAGCGAAAGCAGCAGTGTCGAGCACGCCCAGATTGCGGGCGATGGCCTCGTCGAAGCTCAGAACATCGTAGCGCGTGGCATGCGCGTCCTTCTTCGGGTCGGCCGAGTACACCCCATCGACCTTGGTCGCCTTGATCAGCAGGTCCGCACCGATCTCGGCGGCACGCAATGCAGCCGCCGTATCCGTGGTGAAAAACGGGTTGCCCGTTCCGCCGCCAAAAATCACGACCCGGCCCGCTTCCAGATGCCGCACCGCCGCGTCGCGATCAAAATCCTCGCCGACATGGGCAATGCGTGAAGCCGTCTGCACCCGCGCATCGACGCCAGACAGATGCAACGCATCTTTCAGCGCCAGCGCGTTCATGACCGTCGCCAGCATGCCCATCGA
>JBFHXL010000039.1:0-10774 GCA_041599035.1 Thiobacillus sp.
GGTGATCTCGGCGTTTGCCAACACGCCGGATGCGACTGCGCACCTGACGCCGCAGTTGCGGCCCGATGTCGGCGACACCGACCTCATCCTGATCGACCTGGGCCTGGGCAAGAACCGCCTCGGTGGGTCGAGTTTTGCCCAGGCCTACAAGCAGATGGGCGACCGCTGTCCGGACGCGCCTGCCGCTGCGGCACTGAGCGCATTTTTCGACACCGTGCAGGCCTTGAATGCCGCCGGCAAGCTGCTGGCCTATCACGACCGCTCCGACGGCGGGCTGTTCACTGCATTGTGTGAAATGGCGTTTGCCGGCCATTGCGGGATGGATCTGGACATGGACGAATTGTGCCTCGGCCAGATTCGTCACGAAGTCGAGAACGAAGGCTTGCCGGAGCCCGGAAAACTGGATGAATCCGGTTATTCCGCGCGCGTCTTCAATGTGCTGTTCAATGAGGAAGCCGGTGCGGTGCTGCAGGTTCGGCGCAGCGACACGCAGGCCGTGATGCAGGCCTTCATCGATGCCGATCTGCGCGGCGAGTTTTACGTCATTGGTCACGTCAACGCACTGGATCGCGTGCGTGTGCTGCGCGAGGACAAAGTGGTGCTGGATGAAGCGCGCATCGATCTGCAACGTGCATGGGCGCGCACCAGCTACGAAATGGCGAAGCTGCGCGACAATCCTGCCTGTGCCGAACAGGAATTCGCCAGCCATGCCGATGCCGCCGATCCGGGTCTGCGCTATGCCCTGAGCTTCGATGCCCAGGCCGATGTCGCAGCACCCTTGATTGCCAGCGGCAAGCGCCCGCGGGTCGCGGTGCTGCGCGAGCAGGGGGTCAACGGCCAGGTCGAAATGGCGGCGGCATTCGATGCGGCAGGCTTTGCCGCGGTGGATGTGCACATGAGCGACATCCTCTCGGGGCGGGTAAGCCTGGGCGATTTCACCGGTTTGGCGGCATGCGGCGGCTTCAGCTACGGCGATGTGCTGGGCGCCGGCGGCGGCTGGGCCAAGTCGATCCTGTTCAATCCGCGCGCACGCGAGCAGTTTGCGGCATTCTTTGAGCGTGCCGACACCTTTGCGCTGGGTGTGTGCAACGGTTGCCAGATGATGAGCCAGTTGCACGACCTGATCCCGGGTGCGGATGCCTGGCCGCGGTTTGAACGCAATCTGTCGGAGCAGTTCGAGGCGCGCTTCGCGCTGGTCGAAGTGCTGGCCTCGCCCTCGCTTTTCTTTGCCGACATGGCCGGTTCGGTGATGCCGATCGCGGTTTCGCACGGCGAGGGCCGGGTGGCCTTCCGCGATCCCGCGCATGCCGCACAGGCGCTGCCCACACTGCGATATGTCGATCACCGGGGGGGCGCAACCGATATTTACCCGATGAATCCCAATGGCTCGGCCGCGGGGTTGACCGGCTTTACCACCGCCGATGGCCGTTTCAGCATCCTGATGCCGCACCCGGAACGCGTGTTCCGTGCCGCCCAGCTGTCCTGGAAGCCGGATGACATGGTTGGCGCCAGCCCGTGGCTGCGCATGTTCCGCAACGCACGGCGCGCGGTTGGGTGATGCGTGCCGACTATGCGAAAATAGCGGGCTTTGTCGGACTCAGTCCTGCTTCAATTTTCGCGGGGCCTTAATTTCTAGCCATGAATGCAATCGATAACCCCAATGCAAGCGATATCCTTTTGACGGATGACCAGTTGCGTGCGCAGGTCAAGCTGCTGGGCACGCTGCTGGGACAGGTGTTGCTGCAGTTTGCCGGCGAAGAGGTGTTCGAGGCGGTGGAAACCCTGCGCCGTGGCTTTGCCGAATTGCAGCAGCAGGAAGACCAGCAGCGTCGCACCGAGTTGATGGAGATGATCGACGCCATGCCCGCCGAAAAGGTGGAGCTGGTGGTGCGTGCCTTCTCCGGCTATTTCAAGCTGGTCAACGTGGCGGAAGAAAGCCTGGCACATCGCAACCGCCGCCGCATGCTGTCGCACGGCATGCCGCTGTGGGAAGGATCGTTCGAGCGTACCCTGGCCGAACTCAAGGCGCAGGGCCTTTCGGCGAACACCTTGCAGGACATGGTCAACCGTCTGCACTACGCGCCGGTATTTACTGCGCATCCTACCGAAGCGCGTCGCCGCGCCGTGATGGAATGCATGCGCCGGGTGTTCCTGCTGTGCGATCAGCTGTACAGCCCTACCCTGGGGGTGAATGACCGCCACGAACTGGAGTTGCAGCTGGCGTCTGAAATTCAGGTGATGTGGCGCACCGACGAGTTGCGCAGCGCCAAGCTCGAAGTGCGTGACGAAGTCCGCAACGGCCTGTATTACGTGCGCGAAAGCCTGTTCGATGCGGTACCGAAAGCCTATCTCTTTTTCGAGAAGGCGCTGCGCAAGCATTACGGGGTGAACGCTGACGGCGTGGCGCCGGTCAAGGTGCCGAGCTTTATCCGCTTTGGCTCGTGGATCGGCGGCGACCGTGACGGCAATCCGTTCGTGACGGCGGATGTCACCGAGTGGACGGTGCATACGCAGATGCAGACAGCACTCGAGGAATATCGTTCGCGTGTGCTCGATCTGCGGCAGTCGCTCACCCACAGCAGTGGCTGGTGCACGCCTTCCGCGCAATTTATGGAGCGTCTGTCCGAATACGAATCCGCGTTCGGCGAACAGGTGTTCCGCGGAACGGCGGTGCAGATTTACAGCCGCGAACCCTACCGGCGCATGGCGGCGATGATCCTGGCGCGGCTGGACGCCAATCTGTCCTATATCCACCAGAGTCTGGCCGATGTGCCGAGCTTCATGTCACATCTGGCGTATGAGAACGCAGCGGATTTTCTCGACGACCTGTATCTGGTGCGCGATTCGCTGATCAGCCACGGCGACCGTATCGTTGCCATGCAGGATCTGCAGGCGCTGATCCGTCTGGCCGAAAGTTTTGGTTTCCATCTGTTGCAGCTCGACATCCGTCAGGAGTCGACCGTGCACACGCGTACGGTTGCTGCCGTGCTGCGGCAGATCGATGCCGATTTCGATTATGCCGGCGCGACCGAGGTCGAACGCCAGCAGCGACTGGCCGCGTGGATCGGCCATATCGACACGATCAAGGTGAACGATCTTGCACTGGACGAGGAAGCGCGCGAAGCGCTCGCAGTCTTCCGGCGCATGGCCAAACTGCAGGCCGAGGTGGGCGATGAGGTCTTTGGCACCTATGTGATTTCGATGACGCACAGCGCCTCGCACGTCATGGAAGTGCTGCTGCTGGCGCGCCTGGTCGGCCTGTGCGGCCATAATGGGCGCGAATGGTTCTGCCGGATTCAGGTTGCCCCGCTGTTCGAAACGGTGGACGACCTGCAGCACAGCGAGTCCATTCTTGATCAGTTGCTGTCGAACAAGGTCTACCGGTCGCTGGTGGCGGCCAATGGCAATCACCAGGAAGTCATGCTCGGTTATTCGGACTCCTGCAAGGACGGCGGCATCCTGGCGTCGAACTGGAACCTGTACCAGGCCCAGCTTTCCATCATCGCGCTGACCCAGCATTACGGCGTCGAATGCCGCCTGTTCCATGGCCGCGGCGGTACGGTGGGACGCGGCGGCGGCCCTACCCATGACGCGATCCTGTCGCAGCCGCCCGGCACGGTGAACGGTGAAATCAAGTTCACCGAGCAGGGCGAGATGCTGTATTACAAGTACAGCAAACCCGAAACCGCCAGCTATGAAATCGGCATGGGGATCACCGGTCTGCTCAAGGCCAGCGCGACCGCGCTGGCCTCCAGCGCAGTGCGTTACCCGCAGGACTATCTCGACTGGATGCGCGATATTGCCGGCGCCGGCGAGACGGCTTACCGTGCGCTGATCGGAATGCCCGGATTTATCGATTATTTCTACGAGAGCACCCCGGTCACCGAAATCGGCCTGCTGAACATCGGCAGCCGCCCGTCGCATCGCAAGAAGGCCGACCGCTCGCTGGGCTCGATTCGCGCCATCCCCTGGGTGTTCGGCTGGGCGCAGTCGCGTCATACGCTGCCGGCCTGGTATGGCATCGGCAGCGCATTGAAGGGCTTTATCGACGGCCAGCCGGACGGGCTGACGCATCTGCAGGCGATGAACCGCGAGTGGCCGTTCTTCCGCGCCCTGCTGTCCAATGTGCAGATGTCGCTGATCAAGGCCGATCTGGAAATCGCCGAGGAGTATGCGCGTCTGTGCGACCACCCCAACACCATGGGAATCTATCGTGCAATTGCCGATGAATACGCGCTCACCGTGGAAACGGTCAAGCGGGTTGCGCAGATCGAGATGCTGATGGCAGACAACGAACCCCTGGCATTGTCGATCTCGCGCCGTCGCCCCTACATCGATCCCATCAACCACATACAGGTACGCCTGCTGAAGCATTATCGTTCTGAAAGCGTGTGGGAGGCCGAGCAGGATTCCTGGCTTACGCCGCTCAAGCGCACGATCAACGCGATTGCGGCCGGGATGCGCAACACCGGCTAGACGCGGAGACAAGGATGGAGGTTGGCATGGAGAACAGGATGGTTTCCCCGACGGGAACTCGGCCGAAACGGCGCGGTCTGGTGGTATCCATCGGCGTGAATGTCGTATTGGCCTTGCTGGTGAGCGGACTGGTTCTGTATGCCTTCATGCTGAATGTCGATCTGGGCGATTTGAAGCGGCGCATGTCGAAGGAAGTTGAAATCCGGCAGCAGACCGAGCGTTATCTGGTCGAAACGCGCAACCAGCTGACCGACAGCCTGCGCGAAAACGAACAGCTCAAGGCCCAGCTTGCCTACAAGGAATCGGATTATCTGGCGGCAGCAGCTGCAGCGGAAAAAACGGCCTTGCCGGCGGTGGTCAGCTTTCGTTCGTCCATCCTGGGCAAGGGCCTGGTCGCGATGATCGACAATACCGGCGACCGCTATCTGACCGTGGTGCTCAGTGTGCGCAATCCGGCCATGGCGACCGCCAAGCGCTTCAAACTTGATCTCGATCCCCAGTCCCGTACCGAGTTTGGACATTTCGAAGGCTGGCAGTTTGCGCCAGGTGATGAGTTGAGCCTGTCCAGCGACGAGTTCGACACCCTGAAAATAACGGTGCCGTAACCACCCGAACCCCGGCGTGTGGCCGGACGTGGGGTCCTGGTTGCCATGAACGATTGAAAGACACAAAGGAAGCCAAGATGACGTCAACGACCCTGGAACTGCTGCAGAAATACAGCGTGGCCGGTCCGCGTTACACCTCGTACCCGACCGCGCCGTATTTCCACACCAAATTTGGCGAGGCCGAGTGGGTCGAGGCGCTGGCCGAACCGGCAGCGGACCGCGGGCTGTCGCTCTATGCGCACATCCCGTTTTGCGACTCGCTGTGCTATTACTGCGGTTGCAACATGGTGGCGACACGCGATTACAGCAAAACCCAGCCCTATCTGGTCGCCCTCGAGCAGGAGATGGCACGCGCCGCACAGGTGGTCGATACGAAGCGGGTGGTGCGCCAGCTGCACTGGGGCGGCGGCACGCCGACCTATCTCAACCCGGACGATATTCGTCGCCTGATGGCGATGATGCGCACATATTTCACCCTGGCCGACGATGCCGAAGTCAGCTGCGAGGTCGACCCGCGCGAATTGACCTACGAGCATCTGGCCGCCTTGCGCGAAACCGGATTCAACCGTCTGTCGTTTGGCGTGCAGGACATGGACCCGGGCGTGCAGGAGGCGGTCAACCGCATCCAGTCCGAATTTCTGATCCGGCAGGTGCTCGACTGGTCGCGTGAGCTGGGGTTTTCCAGCATCAATCTGGACCTGATCGTGGGCCTGCCCAAACAGACGGTCGAGAGCTTCAAGCGCACGCTGGACCGCGTGGCGGTGTGGGCGCCGGATCGGCTGGCGGTGTTTGGCTATGCCCATGTGCCGTGGATGAAAAAACACCAGAACCTGATCCAGGAAGCGGACCTGCCGGATGCCGCAACCCGTCTGGGTTTGCAGCAAGCGGTGAACGAGTCGCTGGGCGCGGCGGGCTACGTCAACATCGGCCTCGATCACTTCGCGCGCCCCGAAGACGAACTGGTGCGCGCGCAGCAGAACAAGACCCTGTGGCGCAATTTTCAGGGCTATACCACGCACAAGAATTGCGACATCCTCGCGTTCGGCGCATCCAGCATCAGCCAGACCGCCGATGTCTACATGCAGAACGAAAAGGGCCTCAAGGGCTATCAGGATCGGGTCGCCGCCACCGGTTTTGCGGTCGAGCGCGGCCTCAGGCTCACGCGCGACGACCAGATCCAGCGTGAAGCCATTACCCGTGTGATGTGCGACCTGGAACTCGATTTCGCGGCGTTCGGCAGCGAATGGGGGGTGTCGTTCAGCGACTACTTTGCCGATGCGCTGACCGAGCTGCGTCCGCTCGCGGATGACGGGCTGGTCAGGATCGATTCCGGGAAAATCAGCGTCACCCCGACCGGCAGACTGTTTCTGCGCAACATCGGCATGTGCTTCGACCGCTACCTGAAGCAGGCCGGCAGCGACAAACCGCGCTACTCACGAACGGCCTGACGGGGGTGGCGGCCGGCGGTTGATGTCGCTGGCCTGGCGCTGAAAGTAGCAGGTCATCGAACTGGAGGCGACGCCGAGCAGCCAGAAAACGAAGAATGCGATCGTATAGGCGGCGATGCGCTGTTCGAACAACGGCTCGCCGCGATACAGGATATCGAGCGGATCGAACAGGTTCGCGAAGAGGATGTCAGCCACTCCGGCAACGAGGAAGGATGGCCACAGAATGGAAATCAGGCGCTGCATCATGGCGTGCTCCTGCGGGCGGGTTACTCTCGGGGGCTGTTCATCTTGCGCTTGACCCAGACCGCCAGGAAGACGCCTATGCCGATGATGAACAGGATGGTAAACAGGCTCAGCAGGCCGATCGGGCTGGCAAACAACATATCAAGAACGACGTTCATTTCAGTCTCCCTGTTGAATGGTGGATTCAGAATTCGTTGTCAGCGTGACGGGCTGGCTGAGCGGGGTATGCAGCACACCGCCCAGGCGCCAGGTGGACGTGACATCGGTCAGATGGGCATGCCATTTTCCATCCGGCATGGTGGGCAGCGGTGTGTGATAGCGCCCGCCGCCGGCATGGCTGAGGACAAGTGCCTGATCCAGTCCCTGGCGGGTCGGGTGGGTCAGCAATAAAGTGAGCCGGGCCGGGTAGGCTTGCAGCTGTCCTGCCAGCGTGAGCGCCAGGTCGCCCTTGCTGGATTGCAGGGTGGCGGTCAGCGCCATCGCATGCGCGGCATCATCGCGGGCCAGCGTCTGGTTGATGGCCAACCCCGCCTTGTAGTAATCCCCTACCACGAGGCCATCGGCGCTCGTTACGGCGATCCAGACCGTAATCAGACCGGCGATGACGGCAGTGGCGGGCAGGCTGATGAGAAACCACGGCCAGGGTTCGCGGTACCAGGGTTTCGAATGCAGGGCAGTATTCATCATGGCGCGTGTCCCGTTCAGTCTAGCGGTTGAAGAATTTGGTGGCGACGTCCTGCTGGATGCGTGGATCATCGATCGCCTTGACGATGAAGCGCACCTCGATCGAGCGGCCTTTCAGTTCGACCGGATCGGCAACCAGGCTCAACGGGATGTCGATGGTCTGCAGGGCATTGGCGCTGATCGTCTGTGAGCCGGTCACGACCTGCAGGCCGTTGATGCCCGCTGCCTGGATCGTGTAGCGATGCGCCTGGTCGTCCTTGTTGATGAGCTGCAGGCGATAGACATTTTCGATCATGCCCTCATCGGTTTCCTTCGACAGTGCGGCCCGGTCGCGCACCACGTCGACGCGCAGCGGCACGCGGGTGGCGAGGCTGTAGACGAAGGCGCCGCTGATGGCCAGCATCAGCACGCTGTAAATCAGGGTGCGCGGGCGCAGCACATGCTTGAGAATGCTGCTGTCCGGGTAACGTCCTTTCACCACGTTTTCCGTGGTGTAGCGGATCAGCCCGCGCGGGTAGCCCATCTTGTCCATGATCTGGTCGCAGCCGTCGATGCAGGCGGCGCAGCCGATGCATTCGTATTGCAGGCCGTTGCGGATGTCGATGCCGGTGGGACAGACCTGCACGCAGACGTTGCAGTCGACGCAGGTGCCGAGGCCGGCTGCCTTGTAGTCGGTCTTTTTGCTGCGCGCCCCGCGCGGCTCTCCGATGGAGCTGTCGTAGGTCACGGTCAGCGTGTCGGAGTCGAACATCACGCTCTGGAAGCGTGCGTACGGGCACATGTATTTGCAGACCTGTTCGCGCATGAAGCCGGCATTGCCCCAGGTGGCAAAGCCGTAGAACAGGATCCAGAAGGTTTCCCACGGGCCGAGGCTGGCCTGCAGCGTTTCGGTTGCCAGGGTCTGGATCGGAGTGAAATAGCCGACAAAGGTGAAGCCGGTCCATAGCGCAATGGCAAACCAAAGCGCATGCTTGAGCCCGCGTTTTTTCAGCTTGCTGGCGTTCCACGGCGACTTGTCGAGTTTCTTGCGCGTGAGGTGGTCGCCTTCCAGCCAGTTTTCCACCCACATGAAGAGCTCGGTGTACACGGTCTGCGGACAGGCGTAGCCGCACCATAGTCGTCCGGCCACCGCGGTAAACAGGAACAGCGCCAGCGCCGACAGGATCAGAAGGCCGGTCAGATAAATGAAATCCTGCGGCCAGAACACCAGGCCAAAAATGTAGAACTTGCGCGCAGCCAGATCAAACAGCACTGCCTGCCGGTTGTCCCACTGCAGCCAGGGCAGACCGTAATAGAGGGTTTGCGTCAGCAGCACCAGCGCGATGCGCCAGCTGGCGAACACACCGTGCACGGCGCGCGGCTGGATCTTTTGCTGGATCGCGTAGAGCTGCTGCTCGATCGGTGCTTCAGTGGTGGCGGGTGCTTTGTCCTGGGTCACTGCATTTTCCATTGTTCATGTACGAGAAGTGAGCCGCTTGAACACACTGACCATGAAAGCACGTGCAATGCGTTCAAGCGGCCCGCCGGTCAGACCGGCGAGCCGGCGTGGCTTACTGCTGTTGCGACAGACCGTACACGTAGGCAGCCAGCAGATGCAGCTTGGCTTCCTGGTTGGACGTGGTGCCGAGCGTTTGGGTCATGGCCGGCATCACCCCATTGCGGCCCTTGGCAATGGTCTCGATGATCCTGGCTTCGCTGCCGCCATACAACCATACCTTGTCGGTGAGGTTGGCCGCCCCGATGGCCTGCATCCCGCTACCGTCCGGCATGTGGCAGGCCGCACAGTTCTCGGCAAATTTTGTCTTGCCTGCCTCGGCGAGCGCGGAATCGTGCTTGCGGCCCGACAGCGAGAGAACATAGTTGGCCACCTGCTTGACGCCATCCGCACCGAGCGCATCGTTCCATGGCGGCATCACGCCGCTGCGGCCATTGGTGATGGTGGCCAGGATGGTCTCGGGGGCGCCGCCATAAAGCCAATCGCTATCGGTCAGGTTGGGGAAACCCGTCGCGCCCGCCGCGTTCGATCCATGGCACTGCGAGCAATAGGTCAGGAACAGGTTCTTGCCGATGGCGCGTGCGTTGGGGTCAGCGGCCACGGTGGCAATATCCTGCTGCATGAAGCCGGCATACACAGGCTGGAACTGGGCTTCGGCGGCTTTCACTTCGGCCTCGTACTCGCCCTGGGACGACCAGCCGAGTATGCCGGTGTAACTGCCGAGACCGGGCCACAACGCCAGATAGACGAGACCGAACACCATCGTGCTGTAGAACAGTCCCAGCCACCAGCGCGGCAGCGGGTTGTTGAGGTCCTGCAGGTCGCCGTCCCAGGTGTGCTCCATGAGCTCGGCTTTTTCACCGGGCGCAAGCTTGCGGGTGGTCTGCTTCTTGAGAAATACCCAGGTGCCGACGATGCTCACCAAGGTGATCACGCTGATGTAAATGGGCCAGAAGCCGCTTGTAAAATCACTCATTGCTTGTCTCCTTGGTTGGCTGGCGGGGACGCTATCCCTTGGGAATCGTCTTCATCGAAAGGCAGCTTGCCGGCGTCTTCAAAACGCTGCTTGTTGCCCTTGCTGTAGGCCCACCAGACGATGCCGATGAACACCACGATGAAGACGACGGTGACGATGCCGCTGAGGGTTCCGCTGTCCATGGCAACTCAGTTCTTCGGGGCGTGGGTGCCCAAAACCTGCAGGTAGGTAATCAGCGCTTCGAGCTCGGTCTTGCCTTTCAGCGCGTCCGGAGCTTCGGCGATTTCCTGCTCGGTGTAGCCGTGGCCCACTAGATTCAGCGTGCGCATCTTTTGCTGGATCGCGGGGTCGTTCAGCGGGCGGTCAAGCCAGGGGTAGGCCGGCATGTTGGATTCCGGCACCACGTCGCGCGGATTCATCAGGTGGGCCGTATGCCAGGTGTCGGAATAGCGTCCGCCGACCCGATGCAGGTCGGGACCGGTGCGCTTGGACCCCCACAGGAAGGGACGGTCGTAAATGTATTCGCCCGCCACCGAATAGTGACCATAGCGTTCGGTCTCGGCACGGAACGGACGCACCATCTGCGAATGGCAGCCGACGCAGCCTTCGCGGATGTAGATGTCGCGTCCTGCCAGTTGCAGTGCCGTGTAGGGTTTCAGGCCCGCCACCGGGGTGGTGGTGGAGGTCTGGAAGAACAACGGCACGATCTGCACCAGGCCACCGACGCTGACGACGAGGATGGTCAGCACGATCAGAAGGCCAAGATTTTTTTCAATGCTCTCATGCGAAATCATGATGGGTCTCCTTAGGCGTGGACAGCTTGCGGGATGGGGGCGTCATTCACCAC
>JBFHXL010000040.1:0-10726 GCA_041599035.1 Thiobacillus sp.
AAGGTGCCGCGATTGGTACGCACGCTCAATACCCGGCCCGCTTGAATGGTGGCTTCTTCGGCGGCGCACTGCGTATGGATGACCCCGCCCAGCCGCACAACGGCCTCGCGCAGCGCCGCAACCAGGCGCGGATTGCGCACCTGGGCGATATCGGGCAGCCAGAGGTCGTTTGTGTTCGTGTGTCCGTGTTGTGCCGTCAGACCGTGTGCCTCGCACCAGGCAAGCGCTTCCTCGGGCTGGGGCGCGTCCAGTACGCGCATCCCGCAGCGCCAGTATTCAGCAATTTGCCCGGACTGCGCTTCGATCTCGTCGACCCAGTCTGCATAAGCCGCCATCGAGCGCAAGGCCAGTGCCGAAACTGCCTCGCTGTAGTCCCATGGCAGCAACGGCGACAGAATTCCGCCGCCGGCCCATGACGATTCGGCCCCCACATTTCCACGTTCCAGCAGGGTGACGCGCTGACCCCGTTTGAGCCAGGCCAACGCCACGCTCAGGCCGGAAACCCCCGTACCCAGGATGATGACGGAGGCCTTCACCCTGGGAGAGTCGGCCTCATGCATGGGCGCTACCTACAACTAAAGTTGTATAGAAACGCGCCCAACTCAGTGGCAAGCTAAAAGTCATAAATAAAAGGAGGAGGGATGGGAAATGAGATGGCGTGGATTCACTCTGGTGGAACTGCTGGTAACACTGGCAATAGGGGCGATTTTATTGGCGATTGCCATTCCCGGCTATGCATTTCTGGTAAACAGTAGCAGGCTGGCGGCCGTGACCAATGATCTGGTTTCAGCTTTACAACTGGCACGGTCCGAGGCGATTAAACGGGGGATGCGCGTCACTGTATGCAAGACCGGAAACGCCACGGTTGCGGTGCCATCTTGCGATACCACAGCCAGTTGGCAGCAAGGCTGGTTGGTATTTGTCGATGGCGGAACAAGAGGGATGATCGATTCGGGCGACACCCTGTTGCGGGTGCAAGGTAGCGTATCCGCAGCAGCAAGCATCACGACCGGAACCAACTATGCCAGCTATATCAGTTACCGCCCCAGTGGTGTCAGCCAGGGGGCGTATTTGGCCAATGGCACCGTGTACGTTTGCATGGCAAGCACCCGACGCGACATCATCATCAACAATACCGGGCGCATACGGCTCGACACCAATACCTGTTGATCGTTGTAACCGGCTCAAGTTGGACCCGTTGATGACGTTAAATAAGGTGCATTTTCTAAATGCGCCATCGGGTGGACCTGGCCGTTCATGAATCCAATCCTGCCATTCGTCTTGTGAAGCTGGACTTCTCAAGCCCCCTTTTTTAACGTGACAGTGTGAAATGCGAGAACTTGAATACCATGGTTGATGCGCGGATCTCAAAGCATGGATTTACCCTGATCGAGTTGATGGTCACTATTGCTGTGCTGGCCATTCTGGTTACGATTGCCATTCCGAATTTCCAGACGTTTTTGATGAACAGCCGTATGGCATCGCAGGCGAATGACTTGATCACCGCGCTCAGTCTGGCCCGTAGCGAGGCCGTCAAGCGTGCCGCCAACGTTACCGTGTGCGCCAGCAGTGATGGCGCAAGTTGCACGGGGGGCTGGACGCAGGGCTGGATCGTGCGGGATGTGGGAGGCACGCCCATTCGGGTGCAACCGGCATTATCGGGGGCGAGCACCTTGTCCGGTGGCGTCAGCACGATCACCTTCACTGCAAGTGGGCGCACGACGACTGCCGCCACCACGCTTACGCTTTGCCCGCCCATCCCAGCTCTCGTCCAGGGCCGGGCCATTCAAATCGAGCCGACCGGACGGTCGAGCTTTGCCACGGTTGCATGCCCATGAAACAGTCTGGATTTACCCTGCTCGAAGTACTGGTCGCCATGCTGGTGCTGTCAATCGGCCTGCTTGGCCTGGCCGGATTAATGGCATCCAGCATGAGAAACAACCAGAGCGCCTATCACAGCACCCAGGCAACCTGGTTTGCTTACGACATACTCGACCGCATGCGGGCCAATAGAGTAGGTGCTCTGGCGGGTGACTACAGTGCCGCCAATGCGTTGGGCAGCCCTGCAGCCTGCTCGACGGCCGCCCCCGCCGGTTCGATTGCAGCACAGGATATCGGTGGTTGGAAAAACATGATTGCTTGCGCGCTACCCCAGGGCGATGGCTCGATTACCGTCACGCCAGCCAGCCGCCAGGTCCGCATCACCGTTCAGTGGAATGACTCTCGGGCTACCAACGGCGTTTCCAATCAGCAACTCACAGTTGAAAGCCAGCTATGAAGAAGGCAAATCGGAAATTGTTGCGGTTTCACCCGATTGGAAAATCCAGGGGATTTGGTTTGGTCGAATTGATGGTCGCTGCCACCATCGGCCTGATCCTGCTGGGTGGAATTGGCTATGTCTACCTGGGAAGCCGACAGACATTCCGCACCCAGGATGATTTTTCGCGCATCCAGGAAAATGTACGTTATGCCCTGGACCAGGTGGGCGTGGACGTCAGGATGGCGGGCTATGCGGGTTGCTTGAATTTGGCTTCAATCGACCCGGCCAATCCGGCCGCTGCCGTTCCCATCAACATTATTGCGAATGGCGCACCGGCGGTGGGGTTGGGCGATGCGATGCGCGGCTACGATGGCACAACGTGGACTGCACCGGGTGCCGCCCCGGGCAACTGGGTCAGTGGTACCGGCGTGTTTCATGTCACACGGGCTGACGCACAGGGCGTGAATCTGACCGGGAACATGACATCCGACAATGCAAACATCTCGATCAGCAGCAACCCGGCTGGCATCGTGGCGGAACAGGCGCTGCTGATTTCAGATTGCGTCAGCGCCGATCTGTTTAGGGCGACCAATACGCCATCGGGTGGGAGTCTCACCATTGCCCATGCCATCAGTAATTGCTCGAATATCGGGATGGCCTGTAATACCGATAACAAGCTTTCCAAGGCATACGGCGCGGATGCCGAAGTCTATTCAATCTTGAGCACAACCTATTTTATCGGGACCAATGCCGCGGGCAACCCCGCACTGTATCGCCGCCAGATACTCGGCACCCAAGTTGGAACAGCTGAGGAAATGGTGGATAACGTCGAAAACATCGTGATGCGCTTTGGTATTGATACCAATAACAATTTTATTGTTGACAGCTATGTCACGGCAGGGGCTGTGACCAACTGGCGTCAGGTCATGACGGCCAGGTTGAGCATGGTGTTTCGCGGCAATACAAACAATATCGCCACCCAGGTGCAACCGTACGTGCTTGAAGGTACGACGGTGACACCTGCCAGCACAGACAGGCGGTTGCGTCAGGTTGCAACCACTACCATTGGCCTGCGGAATCGACTGCCATGAATACGATCATGAAACCGACCACACAACCATTCCTGATTTCCCGCCACCACCAGTGCGGGATGGCGTTGATAACCGGCCTTATTTTTATGGTGGTATTGACGTTGCTCGCCCTGGCCGCCATGCGGACCACCACGCTTGAAGAGCGCATGTCAGGCAATGCGCGGGATCGGGACATGGCTTTTCAGTCGGCCGAGGCGGCCCTGCGGGCAGGCGAACTGGTTGTGACAGGGGCGACCCTGCCTGCTTTTGCCTTGGGCACGGCGCATACCCCGCGTATTGCGGACGGCACGCTCAGCACTTATTGGCAAAGCACGCATCCCTGGGCGACGCAGTCTGTGGCGACCACTTGGCAGCCCGCAGGCACCAGTGCTGCACCACGATACGTGATCGAAGAAATGAATGTTACCGCAGGTGGCGGAGGTGGCTCACTGGCAATTGGTGCCCTGCAAGATGAGGGTGTGTACAGAGTGACGGCGCGTGGTGTGGGAAGAAGCGCGGATACCGTGGTGATTTTGCAGGCCGTTTACCAACGCTGAATCGAGGGAAAATCATGTCTGGATTTCGTATGAACCGTTTCTGGCATCTTGGGCTGGGCATTGTCCTGGTTATTGGGAACGTGCTGCATACCCAGGTCGTACAGGCGGCCGAGCGGATCGTTGGTCAGGTGACGAAAAACGACGCCGCGCGCAAGAAGATTGAAATAGATGGTATTGCGTACGACGTTTCGCCTCAACTGGTAGCCAGGCAATCAGGCCCCATGGCTTTTGCAAGAAAAGTGGTTGACATCAAGCCGGGTCAAAGCGTGATGTTCGAAACGGAAAAAGGGGTGATCACAAGCATCACCCCGATCGAAGGCCCCGTTCCCATGTAAAGGTTCGGATGACGGATAGGTGATCGATGGACATTGCAGACCTCTTGAAGAGGGAAAAAATCATGACACAGACAAAAATTTCAAGCCATCCAGTCA
The DNA here is from genome assembly GCA_041599035.1 of Thiobacillus sp. Lineage (GTDB taxonomy): Bacteria > Pseudomonadota > Gammaproteobacteria > Burkholderiales > Thiobacillaceae > Thiobacillus. The sequence goes on from JBFHXL010000040.1 coordinate 4,319, forward strand.
AGACTCCCCCTGCCAACAACAGGCATGGGTTCTCTCTGGCTGGCCTGGGCGGAATGCTTGCGCTCACCATGGCAATGTCGGCACAGATCGCCTCGCGGCCGGCGCAGGCCGCAATTGCGGACGTGCCGCTGTATCTGACCAGCCCCGTCGAGCCAAATATCATGTTCGTCATCGACGACTCCGGCTCCATGCATTTTGAGTTGATGCCGGACGGACTGATCCTGAATGATGCACGTTACGTTTTTCCACGAGCAGATGATGTGTATGGCACATCGGACTACACGAACCGCGTGCCCACCGTGGACGACAACAACCCCTACAACGCCCTGTCTCGCTCGCCCCAGGTCAACACGCTTTACTACAATCCTTCCATCACTTACACACCCTGGGTCAAGCATGACAATACTCTGTACCCAAATGCGGACCCTGCACGCGCCTATCACAATCCGGAAAAGACCAGCGCAGGCCGCCGCAACCTGACGGCTGACAACACCCATGATATCTCATGGACTTCCTGCACCTCAGTTACCGCCTGCAGCAATTCCACATCTGAAAAGACTTTTTGGCCAGCCACGTATTTCTGGCATAACGGCGGCAATATATGGGCCTGGAACAACTACACCAAGGTTGAGATTAGAAGCACGCAAGCCAGTTACAGCGGTCACGGCCGGGAAAACAGGACCGACTGTACGGCCGGCGTTTGCACCTACGCGCAGGAGATACAGAACTTTGCCAACTGGTATACCTATTACCGCTCGCGCATCCTGGCTGCCCGCGCAGGCATCGGCAGAGCTTTTGCCCAGCAGGGCGAGGATGTTCGAGTTGGTTTTGGCGCCATCAACTACACGACTACCGGAGTCGACGGGGTCAGCACGGGAACGGTCGTTCGTGGCGTTCGTAAATTTACGATGGGTACGAATCGTCAAAACTTCTTCAGTGATTTGTACACGCGGGACATCCCCGCAGCCGGTACACCGCTTCGCCGCGCATTAGATGAGGTCGGACAGTACTATTCCAGCTCGAACAACCGCGGCCCATGGGGCGCCGATCCCGGCACCAACGATGCGACCGCTCATCTGGAATGCCGCCAGAGCTATACCGTCCTGATGACCGATGGCTACTGGAGTGGGGGGGACAGTTATGAAGCCTCAACAGCCAACGCGCGGGCAAACGTTGACGGCACCAGCGGCCCCACCATCACCGGCCCAGACAGCGCATCATTTACTTACTCGGCCGTTTCGCCTTTCACGGATGGGAATAGCAATACGCTTGCCGATGTGGCGATGTATTACTGGAAGCGCGATTTGCGGTCCGATTTGGACAACGAAGTGCCGAGCAGCACATTCAATCCGGCTTTCTGGCAGCACATGGTCACCTTTGGGGTAGGGCTGGGTGTTACGGGATCAGTAAATCCAGAAGGTGCTTTTGCTGCGATCGACAGCGACCCGCTGATTACAATTTCTTGGCCTGATACCAGCCCAAATACTCAAAATTGCGCTGGTGCGACGTGCCAGGCCAGGATTGACGACCTGCTGCATGCCTCGGTCAACAGTCGCGGCGGCTTCTTCAGCGCATCGGACCCGAATACCTTTGCAGCTGAACTTTCCGCAGTGCTCGATAACATCACGGACAGGACCAGTTCATCCTCGGCAGTCGCGTCGAATTCGACCCGGCTGACCTCGTTTACGCACCTTTATCAGGCATTGTTCAAAAGTGGCGACTGGTCGGGCCAACTCAAGGCGTTTCCGCTCCTGGCGGATGGTTCGATTGGCCCTGAAGCATGGGACGCAGCAAACGGAGTTCCTGCCCATGACTCGCGCATCATCAAGACCTGGAATGGTTCTGCCGGCACGGATTTCCTCGGCGCTCTCGGTGGCTTGTCTGCAGCAGAAGTGAATTACCTGCGCGGTGACGCCACCAATGAAGTGCGTAACGGTGGCGCCTATCGCAACCGCAGCAGCAAACTCGGCGACATTATTAATTCCGACCCGCATTACGTAAAAAATGAGAACTTCGGCTACAACACTCTTCCGGGTACCGAGGGGACCAGTTATTCGGCGTTTGTTAATGGCAAGAGCAGCCGCACTGCCGTGATTTATGCGGGTGCCAACGACGGGATGCTGCACGGCTTTGACGCGGCAACGGGGCAGGAGAAACTGGCTTATGTGCCGAATGCCGTATGGCCCAATTTGCCGCTGCTGACCAATCCGGGTTATACACACAAGTATTTTGTCGATGGTTCGCCCACTGCCTGGGATGCGTATTTCGGCGCGTCCTGGAAAACCGTGCTGGTCGGTAGTTTGGGGGCGGGTGGCAAGGCGGTGTATGCGCTGGATGTGTCGAATCCTGATACGTTCGGAAATTCGAATGTGTTGTGGGAGTTCACGCATGCGGATTTGGGCTATGTCATGGGTAGTGTATCGGTTGCCCGGTTTGCGGATGGCAATTACTGGGCGGTGTTTGGTAATGGCTATGCAAGCACCGGCAAGGCCGTGCTTTTCATGGTCAGGGTGGACGCTCCCGGGACAGTGAAAATGATAGAAGTGGATGATGCAGGTAATGGGCTTTCCACGCCTACTCTGGTGGACAGTAATGGTGATCGCATTGCCGACCTGATTTACGCGGGTGACCTGAAAGGCAATCTCTGGAAATTCGATGTTTCTAAATCCAATACTAATAATTGGGAATCAGCTTACAAGCAGGGATCCACGCCCAAACCATTGTTCACGGCCAAGAATGCAGCAGGCACTTTGGCGCAGCCGATTACCTCGGCACCGGAAGTGGGCCTGGCGCCGTCTGGAGCCAGCGGTTTGATGGTGTATTTCGGGACCGGGAAATATTTCGAGACAGGTGATGTGTCGACGTCATCTTTTCCTGTTCAATCCATGTACGGCATCGTGGATAACGGCTCGGATGATCAACTGCTGCGCGCTGACTTGCAGCAACAGTCCATCATCTACGAAGGTACGGTGAATGGAGATAATGTTCGCGTCTTGAGCAACTATGACATGACTTATCCCGCTGAAAAGGGGTGGGTCATCGACTTGATCACGCCGCCGAATACGGCGAAGGGTGAACGGGTGATCTCGTCACCGAGGCTGTTTGAAGGCAGGCTGCTGTTCCAGACGATCGTCCCCTCGGGGTCGCCGTGCGACTACGGTGGCGCAAGCTGGTTCATGCAGGTGAACCTGGCCAACGGGGGGCAACTCCAGACCACTGTATTCGATGTCAATGGCGACGGCCTGTTCGACAGCAATGACCAGATTGATATTGGTAACGGAGTAATGGCGAATATCAGCGGCGTAGACTCTGGAGTGGGCATCAGCGGTGGCTTTGGTGCACCGATCAAGGCGGGAGATAAGGGCTACGTGCCAATGTGTGGGACGAAAGGTTGCGATACCCCCCCTGTGCCGACAGGCACGCTCAAGGCGCGTGCTTCTTGGCGGCAAATCCAGTAAGGGGAGAATGAGTATGAAACAGCGTGGAATAACCTTGATCGAGCTGATGATTGTTGTGGCCATCATAGGTATTCTGGCCACCATTGCCTACCCGTCTTACACGCAATATGTGCTGCGGGCGAATCGGGCCGAGGCGCAGGCTATCTTGTCGGAATCTGCGCAGTTCATGGAACGGCGTTTCACTACTTGTGGGACATATGCGACAAACGCTACGTGCACCACTGCGGCCACTCCCACGTCTGCGGTTTCGCCCGCAGGCGCAAGCGGGGGGGCGATCAAATACAATATCAGTTTTTCTGCAGGTCCAACGGTGACAGCCTTTACCTTGCAGGCAGTGCCTACTACTGGGCAGTCCAGCGATACTTGCGGAACGCTGACCTTGTCGAATACCGGGGCGCAAACACCAACTACTGCCGGGTGCTGGTGATTTCAGGAGGTCCGGATTCGCTGTGGTGAGTTAGCGTGAAGCGGAAGAACGTTCACCCCAGGCCTTTCGGCAACGGAAACCCGACCATCTCCTGCACGCCATCCAGATTAGAGACTGAGCCAATCCCCAGGCCTTTGAGCCGCGAAATGACTTCCTTGACCAGCACTTCCGGGGCAGATGCACCGGCGGTGACCCCCACGCGATTCTTGTTGGCGATCCAGGTTGGATCAATTTCCCCCGCGTTGTCGACCATATAAGCCGGCACCCCCAGATTCTTCGCCACTTCGCGCAGCCGGTTCGAATTCGAACTGGTCGGCGAACCCACCACGATCACCACGTCGCATTGCGGCGCCAGGGCCTTGACCGCGTCCTGGCGGTTTTGCGTGGCGTAGCAGATGTCGTCTTTTTTCGGGCCGCTGATATGGGGGAAGCGTGCGCGCAGGGCGTCGACCACGCGGGCGGCATCGTCGACCGACAGCGTGGTCTGGGTAACGTAGGCAAGTTTGTCGGGGTCGGCCACCTGCAGGCCGGCGACGTCTTCAGCCGTTTCGACCAGATACATGCCGGCTTCAGACTGGCCGAGCGTGCCTTCGACTTCGGGGTGGCCCTTGTGGCCGATCATGACGATCTCGAGTCCCTTGTCGCGCATCTTGCTGACTTCGACGTGGACCTTGGTGACGAGCGGGCAGGTGGCGTCGAACACGTTGAGACCGCGTGCTGTGGCTTCTTCGCGCACGGCCTGCGAGACGCCGTGGGCGCTGAAAATGACGGTGGCGCCAGCGGGCACCTCGGCCAGTTCCTCGACAAAAATTGCGCCCTTGTTCTTCAGGTCGTTGACGACGAAGGTGTTGTGCACGACTTCGTGGCGCACGTAGATCGGCGCGCCGTATTTTTCCAGTGCGCGCTCGACAATGGCGATGGCGCGATCGACGCCGGCACAGAATCCGCGCGGGTTGGCAAGCAGGATGGTGGGCATGTTATTGATTCGGATTGATGAAGTTTGAAGTGATGTTGAAGGCCGACTTGCCCCGGTTGTGTAAGACAGTGCGGGAGGCCGAATCAATAACCCTTAGAAACAGCGTTCTATTGAGGAGGCTCCACAAACTGACCGACTCAAGACAACGCAAGAAATATTTTACGGATTCAAACATTAGCTGACCGACTCAATAGTCAGGATTTGCGAATGATTTCCAGTGCGCGCTCGATGATGATGCGGTCAGTTGTATCCTTGTCGCGCAGGGTTTGCTTGGTCAGGAGCAAGCCTTCGAGGCTGATGGTGCGAACCGGGATGCCATCCAGCTCGATAATCTCGACATATTGCTTGAGCGTGTCGTAGGTTAAACCATTGGCATTGAGCAGGAGGTCCACCACGAAAGCGTCGGCCACGCGAATATTCTCGCCTTCGCTGAACCAGGCGGGATCAATATCGCGCGCGGCCTGATCGGGCAACAGCATGAGCGCTTCCTTGATACGTTTTCCCGCATCGGGGTTGGCGGGAACGACAATGTCGATATCGGTCGTGGCACGCTGATAGCCGTGCGCTGCCAAGGCATAACCGCCGACCAGAAGATATTCTGCCCCAGCTTCGTTAAGTGCCGTGAGTAGCCTTTTCAAATCGTCCAGCGAGGCGGGATGGCTGTATTCATCCATGATTATGTTTGCTGTTCGAGTTCGCCATGATGTGCACGACGCACGCCAGCCAGTGCTGGTTGGCGGCTTCATGCGTTGGGTAACGATAGACCCCTTTCACGATGCCGAGCAAAGGGCTGAGGTGGGCAAGCGTTTCGTTGAACCTCGCACCTTCGGCCAACTGTGCGCCAGATGCCTGATATGTGAGTGGCGGGGGTTGACGATGCCCGATAATTTTCATGTTTTGTCTCCTGTGATTGCGGACGACAGGATGCGGACGATCTCCACTTCGAACTCGATGCACAGATCGGCGAGCGGATGGTTGAAATCGACCTTTACTGCGTCGTCGTCGATTTCGAGAATACGCCCGGCCAGGGTCTGGCCGTTGGGCATGCTGAATTCGAACAGTTGATCGACCTCGAAGGTCATGTCGGCGGGCAGGTCGGACCTGGGCAGGGTCTGGATGAGGTCGGGCTGGCTTTCGCCGAAGGCCTGCCAGGGGTCGAGCAGGAACACGTGGCGCTCGCCGGGGGTAAGGTCGATCAGCCATTGCTCCAGCATCGGCGCCAGGGTGCCGTCGCCAAGCGTGACGGTGTCGGGCTCGGCATCGTCGAAGTTGGTGATGATGTCATCGCCGCCGCGGGGACGCAGTGCATAACGAAGCTGAACGGTGTCGCCGGTCGCGACGGTTCGGGTGGCGGTATTCATGCGGCGCGTGTCGGCTCGGCGGGCTTGCGCCGCAGGCTGTCCCAGACCAGCAGGGTTGCGCCCACGGTGATGGCGGAATCGGCCACGTTGAACGCCGGGAAGGAATAGCCCTGATAGTGAAAGTATAAAAAGTCCACGACATGCCCCAGCATCACGCGGTCGATCACGTTACCGAGCGCGCCGCCA
>JBFHXL010000041.1:0-10533 GCA_041599035.1 Thiobacillus sp.
CACGTATTCGATCGGGTCTTCGACCGTGATGATGTGGTCGGCGGCGTTCTCGTTGCGGTAGCCCACCATCGCCGCCAGCGAGGTCGATTTGCCGGTGCCGGTGCCGCCGACGAAGATCACCAGGCCGCGCTTGATCATGGCAACGTCCTTCAGGATCGGCGGCAGGTTGAGGTCTTCCATCTTCGGGATCTTGGTGTTGATCGTCCGCATCACGACACCGATACGGCCCTGCTGCACGAAGACGTTGACGCGGAAACGGCCGATCTCGGGCGGGCTGATGGCGAAGTTGGATTCGTTGCTGGCCTCGAAATCCGTCCACTGTCGTTCGTTCATGATCGAGCGTGCCAGTTCGCTGGTGTGCGCGGGCGTCAGGCTCTGGTTGGACACCGGGGTGATCTTGCCATCGACCTTGATCGCGGGCGGGAAGCCGGCGGTAAGGAACAGGTCGGACGCGTTTTTTGCCAGCATCAGGCGCAACAGGTCGTGGACGGTTTTTTCGGCATTCATCATTCGATCCTCAACCAAAGAAAGCATCTTTGTTCTGCGCCGCGCTCCGTGCCGCGCCCGATGTAATCATGTTGTTCTTCACCAGATCCTGCAGGCACTGGTCCAGCGTCTGCATGCCCAGGTTGCCGCCGGTCTGGATCGACGAATACATCTGCGCCACCTTGCCTTCCCGGATCAGGTTGCGGATGGCGGGTGTGCCGAGCATGATTTCATGCGCGGCAACACGGCCATTGCCGTCCTTGGTTTTCAGAAGCGTCTGCGAGATCACCGCGCGCAGGGATTCGGACAGCATCGAACGCACCATTTCCTTCTCCGCCGCCGGGAAGACGTCGACCACGCGGTCGATCGTCTTGGCCGCGGACGAGGTATGCAGGGTGGCAAAAACCAGGTGGCCGGTTTCGGCGGCGGTGAGGGCTAGGCGGATGGTTTCGAGGTCGCGCAATTCGCCGACCAGGATGACGTCCGGGTCTTCCCGCAGCGCCGAACGCAAGGCGTTGTTGAACGACAGGGTGTGCGGGCCGACCTCGCGCTGGTTGATCAGGCATTTCTTGCTCTGGTGCACGAACTCGATCGGGTCTTCGACTGTTAAAATGTGCGCGTACTGATTTTCGTTGACGTAATCCATCATGGCCGCCAGCGTCGTCGACTTGCCCGAGCCGGTGGGTCCGGTAACGAGCACGATGCCGCGCGGATAGTCGGATATTTCCTTGAAAATGGCCGGACAGTTGAGTTCCTCCAGGGTCAGCACCTTGGATGGAATCGTCCGGAACACCGCGCTTGCACCATACTGCTGATTGAATGCGTTGACGCGGAAGCGTGCCAGCGAGGGGATTTCAAACGAGAAGTCGATCTCCAGCGTTTCCTCGTACACTTTGCGCTGGCTGTCGTTCATGATGTCATACACCATGCGGTGCACATCCTTGTGGTCCATCGGCGGCAGGTTGATGCGGCGAATGTCGCCGTTGACGCGGATCATCGGCGGCAGGCTTGACGAGAGATGCAAGTCGGAAGCCTTGTTTTTGACGGCAAAAGCCAGCAATTCAGAAATGTCCACGCATGCCTCGCTCAGTATTGAAAGTATTGATGTGGGGGGTGATAAATAAAGCTTAATGGATAACGGTTCAAAATCACGCAAACTTGAGCTCGACATGATGCCAAACATGCCTGCCGCCTGCGGACGTTTGCATGCAGTACGGGCACGGATCGCGCGCGCTGCCGCGGCAGCCGGACGTGATCCGGCCGAGGTGCGCCTGCTGGCCGCAAGCAAGACCTTCGACGCTGCCGCCATCCGCGAGATGGCGGCCTGCGGACAGCATGCATTCGGCGAAAATTACGTGCAGGAAGCACTGGACAAGCAGGAGCAGCTGGCTGATTTGCCGCTCGAGTGGCATTTCATCGGGCCGATCCAGAGCAACAAGACGCGGGCCATCGCCGAGCACTTCAGCTGGGTGCATGGCGTGGACCGGCTGAAAATCGCCGAGCGCCTGTCGGCACAGCGCCCGCCGGGTTTGCCGCCCCTGCAGCTGTGCATCGAGGTCAACATCAGTGGCGAGGCCAGCAAGGGTGGCGTGCCGGTCGCCGAACTGCCGGCGCTGGCCGATGCCGTGGCGGCGTTGCCGCGGCTGCAGTTGCGCGGCCTGATGGCGATTCCGGCGCCGGCGGCCGATATGGACGCCCAGCGCGCGGCATTCCGGCAGCTGCGTCTGGCCCAGGCTGACCTGGTCGCGCGCGGCCTTCTGCTCGACACCTTATCCATCGGCATGTCCTCCGATCTGGAGGCGGCCATACTCGAAGGCGCGACCATTGTGCGCGTTGGTACTGCACTATTTGGCGAGAGGAAAAAGCAGCATGCATAAAATAAGTTTTATCGGGGGCGGCAACATGGCCGCGGCCATCATTGGCGGTCTGGTTGCCAGCGGGATGCAGCCCACCGATATCGAGGTGGTGGAAATCAACGCCGATGCGCGGGCGCAGCTGGCGGCGCGATTTGGCGTGGTGACCCACACCGACATGTCGCAGGCACGGCTGCATGCCATGATTGTCCTCGCGGTGAAGCCGCAGACCCTGCCCCAGGTGGCCGCCGCGCTGGCGCCCCGTCTGGCCGGTCATCTGGTGGTGTCGATCGCCGCCGGGGTACGGGTGGCCGACCTTGCGCGCTGGCTGGGCGGGCATGATCGCATCGTGCGCGCCATGCCCAACACGCCGGCGCTGGTGCAGGCTGGGATTACCGGGCTGTTTGCGCCCGCCGCCGTCAACCAGGACGCACGTTCGCAGGCCGAAGCGGTCCTGCGTGCCGTCGGCGGCGTGGTGTGGGTGCAGGACGAACCCCAGCTGGATGCGGTCACCGCGGTTTCAGGAAGCGGCCCGGCCTATGTGTTTTTCTGCATCGAGTCGCTCGAGGCGGCGGCGCTGGCGCAGGGGCTGGCGCCGGCCAGTGCGCGCCAGCTGGCGCTGCAAACCTTTTTTGGCGCGGCCAAGCTGGCGCTGGAGTCGGGAGAAGATCCGGTTGTGTTGCGCCAGCGCGTCACCTCGAAGGGCGGCACCACCGAGCGCGGCGTGGCCGCGCTGGAGGCGGCAGGACTCAAGCCCGCGTTTGCACAGGCGGTGCAGGCCGCGAGCCGTCGCAGCGCCGAACTCGGCGATGAACTGGGGCGCCTCGCATGATTGCGGGGGCGCTGTCCTTTCTTCTGCAGACAGTGGGCAATCTGTTCGTGATTGCGGTGCTGCTGCGCTTCATGATGCAGATGTTCCGGGTGCCGTTCCGCAATCCCTTCGCGCAATTTATCGTGGCCCTTACCGACTTTGCGGTGAAGCCGCTGCGGCGCCTGGTGCCGGGCCTGTTCGGCCTTGATTGGGCGTGTCTGGTGCTGGCGCTGCTGGTCAAGCTGATCGTGGTGATCGGGACCTACTGGCTCGACGGCTTTCCGTTTACATTGGCCGGCGCCGGCGTGTGGCCGGTGATGCTGGGGCTGGCCGCAGTGCGGCTGCTGAGTCTGAGCGTCTATATGGTCATCGGCCTGACCCTGGTGCGGGCGGTCCTGTCCTGGGTCAATACCAGCACCCCGCTGATGCCGGTGGTGTACGAGTTGACCGAGCCGTTCTTGCGGCCGCTGCGACGCTTCATTCCGATGATCTCCAACGTCGATCTGACGCCGTTGGTGCTGTTCATCCTGTGTCAACTGATCCTGATGGTGCCGGTGCTGGCGCTGGAGCGGGCGCTGCTTGGATCGCTCTGAGCGGAACCCGGACGTCCCCCCGGTCTGGGCGCGCCGCGATGGCGCGGAGTGGCTGCTCGAACTGCATGTGCAACCCGGTGCGAAAGTCACCGCCGCAGTGGGCGAGCATGGGGGGCGGCTGAAATTAAAGATATCCGCACCGCCTGTCGATAACAAGGCGAATACCCATTTGCTGGCCTGGCTGGCCAGGCAGCTGGGGGTACCCAAGTCGGCTGTGCGCCTGGTCAGAGGGGAGTCCTCGAGGCAAAAAACCGTGGCGGTGTACGGCGTCGACGCACCCTGGCATGACATCGAGAAAAACGGGAACACATGAGCATCCATCTGGAACAGGAAGTTTCCGACTACAGCGAACGGCGCCTGCGACTGGCGACGGCGATCACGGACTACGCCGACTGGCTCGATCGTCAGCATGGCATCGACGCCGAGCGTACGCTGCGGCTGACCGATTCCGCGTCCAGCCTGCGGCAGGACAGGCTGGTGGTGGCGTTTGTCGCCGAGTTTTCGCGCGGCAAGACCGAACTGATCAACGCCCTGTTTTTTGCCGACCACGGCCAGCGCCTGCTTCCTTCCGATGCCGGGCGCACCACCATGTGTCCGACCGAACTGTTTGCGAATGCGGACGAGCCCCCCTGCCTGAGCCTGCTGCCGATCGAGACGCGCCGTCGCAGCGAATCGCTGGCCCAGCTCAAGCACATGCCGATCGAGTGGAGCCGCGTGAGCCTGGATCCTGCCGACCCCAAACAGATGCAGGAAAGCCTGAAAAAGCTTACCGAAACCAAATCGATGGCGGCAGTCGATGCCATCGAGCTGGGGCTCTGGAGCGGGGACGACCCCGGCGAGCGCCATCAGCTTCGCGCCGACGGCACCGTGGACGTGCCGGCCTGGCGCTATGCCACCGTCAATTACCCGCATCCGCTGCTGCAGGCCGGGCTGACCATTCTGGATACGCCCGGCCTCAACGCGCTGGGTGCCGAGCCGGAACTCACGCTGTCGGTCATCCCCAATGCGCATGCGGTGATGTATCTGCTGGCGACCGACACCGGGGTGACGCGCTCGGATCTGGAAATCTGGCAAAAGCACGTTCATCGCCACACCAATTACCACGTGGCCGTGCTCAACAAGGTCGACATGCTGTGGGATGAGCTCAAGAACGATTCCGAGGTGCATGCCACCATCGAGCGGCAGGCCGAGGAAACCGCGCGCGTGCTGAAGCTGCCGCGCAGCCGGGTGTTTGCGGTATCGGCGCAAAAGGCCTTGCTGGCCAAGATTCGTGGCGATGCGGAGTTGCGCGTGCGTTCCGGCATCGATGCGCTGGAATACCTGCTGGCGCATCAGGTGATTCCGGCGCGGCGCGACCTGCTCTATCACGCGGTCGATCGCGAGGTGAATGCCTTGCTTGACGAAAGCCGCATGGACATGAGCACACGGATCAAGCGCAGCAGCGACGAACTGATTCAGCTGACCCAATTGTCGGGCAAGAACCGCGTGCTGGTCGAGCAGACGCGCGCCGCCTTGCAGCAGGAAAAAGACAGCTACGACGCCACCGCCAACGAGTTCCGTTTAACCCGGAAAACCGTGCAGGCGCAGGGCGAGCATTTGCTCACGCACCTGTCCGAAGACACGCTCGACACGATCCTGAACAGCGGGCGCGCGGCGATGGAAGACAGCTGGACCACGCATGGGCTGACCACCGGCATCCGCCAGTTGAGCAAGCAGATGAACGACCGCTTCAAGCAGGCCAGCCAGCTGGCAGACAACATGCTGGATGCCCTGGAACAGGCGTATCTGCGCTTTCAACGGCAGCATAATCTGCCGAAAATGCAGGTGCCGCGGCTGGATCTGGGCGCCTACAGCAATCGTCTGGCCGCGCTGACGCGCGAAACCGAATCTTTCTGCCGGGATCCGGCCAACCTGATGCTGGAAAAACGTTTCATGATCCGGCGTTTTTATGCCAGTCTCGCCGAAGAAGCGCGCAAGGCGTTCAATCTGGCGCGGGTGGCGGCACAACGCTGGCTGCGCATTGCGCTCGACCCCGTCATGACCCGCATCCGCGAGCACAAGCAATACCTTGAAACGCGCTTGAGCAACCTGCAGCGCATTCTGGGGAATATGGGCACGCTGCATACCCGAATGACCCAGGTCAAGGGGGAGATCAATGATCTGCGCAGGGAGCGGGTCGAACTGGAGCGTATCGCGGCCCAGTTCACGGCCTGACGCCGTCCCCTTTTTTGCCCGACAACGAATCAGTTGTTGAGCCGATCCAGCAGGCTTGCCGTTTTGTTCGGGTTGGTGTTTTTCAGCAGGCGCTGCGCCGTCGGCGTCAATTCTTCCAGATGCGATCGCAGTACCTGCTGCTTGACCTGCAGCAGACTGGCCGGCTGCATCGAAAACGAGCGCAGCCCCAGCGCCAGCAGCAGGCGCGTCAGCAACGGATCGCCCGCCATTTCACCGCACACCGAGACCGGCTTGCCCAGTTTGCCGCCCGCGCGGATGGTGTGTTGAATGAGCTGCAGCACGGCCGGATGCAGGGGGTCGTACAGATGCGCGACGCTATCGTCGGAACGGTCGATCGCCAGCGTGTACTGGATCAGGTCGTTGGTGCCGAGCGACAGAAAATCCAGATGTTCGGCAAAGAATCCGGCTGACAGGGCCGCAGCAGGCACTTCGATCATGCCGCCGATGGGAATGCCTTCATCAAATTTCAGGCCGTCCTTTCGCAGGGAATTCTTGGCATCCTCGATTCGTTGCAGGGTCTGCCGCAACTCGTCGAAGCTGGTCAGCATCGGAATCAGCATGCGCACCTGGCCATGCCGGGATGCGCGCAGGAGCGCGCGCAACTGGGTGTGGAACAGTCCCGGTTCGGCCAGACACAGCCGGATCGCGCGCAAGCCCAGTGCCGGATTGTCGGCCACGGTGTGGCCCCAGGGCGCCTGCTTGTCCGCGCCCAGGTCGAGCGTACGGATGGTGACCGGTTTGCCGTCGAGCGCCTCGACCACCGCCTTATAGGATGCGTACTGCTCCTCTTCGCTCGGCAGATCGTCGCGGCTCAGAAACAGAAATTCGCTGCGGAACAGACCGATGCCGTGGGCGCCTGCTGCCTTCACGGCATCGATATCCTCCAGCAATTCGATATTCGCCATCAGTTCGACCGCGGTGCCGTCGAGCGTGGCGGACTTGCTGGTCTTCAGCCGCTTGAGCTTGTCGGTGTCGATGCGCCACTGATTCTGCCGCAGCCGGTATTCGGCAAGCACCGATTCGTCCGGGTTGACGATCACCACGCCGTCGCGGCCGTCGATGATCAAGAGGTCGTGATCGCGGATCAGGCCGCGCGCATTGTGCAGCGCCATCACCGACGGGATGGCCATGCTGCGCGCCAGAATGGCGGTGTGCGAGGTCGAACCGCCCAGATCCGTGATGAACGCAGCGAAATGCACGCTCTTGAACAGGGCCATGTCGGCAGGCGACAACTCGTGCGCCACCAGAATGCGCTCGACATCGAAATCGACATCGAGCGGCAGGTGGCTGGGGTGGCCGGTCAGCGCCTTGAGCACCCGCTGCACCACTTGCACCACGTCCTCCTGGCGGCTTCGCAGATAGGGATCCTCAATTTCCTCGAAGCGCGCCACCAGTGCTTCCATCTGCTGGGCCAGCGCCCATTCGGCATTGCACTGGGTTTCACGGATCAGGCGCTTGGGCTCCTCGGCGATCATCGAATCGCCGAGGAACATCAGATGCATATCAAGAAACGCCGACAGTTCGGCCGGCGCGTTGACCGGAATGTTGTTGCGCAGGGTCTCGAATTCCGTGCGCGTGGTGAGAATCGCCTCGTCGAAACGCGCCAGTTCATCCTTGATGTATTTGCGGTCGAGCAGGTATTGCGGTACCTCGACGCGCGCATTGGACGCGAGGTGCGCATAGCCGATGGCAATTCCGCCGGAAACGCCGATGCCATGCAGGGAAAAGCTCATCATTCTTCCCCGAAGCCGCTGGAAATCAGGGTGGCCAAGGCCTCGATGGCCTCCACTTCGTCGTCGCCGTCGGTCTCCACCGTGATGGTGCTGCCCTTGGCGGCGGCCAGCATCATCACCCCCATGATGCTCTTGGCGTTGACGCGACGGCCATTGCGCGCCATGAACACCTGGCTTTTGAAGCTGGATGCGAGCTGGGTCAGCTTGGCCGACGGGCGCGCATGCAGCCCGAGCTTGTTGACGATTTCAACGTCCCGTTGCTGCATTGCACATGCTCTCGGATATATGGTTGATGCTGTTGCGTCCGCCTTCGACGATGCGCGCGACCAGTTGCGGCAAGGTCAGCTCTTCGCGGTAGTTCAGCGCTTTCAGCAGCATGGGCAGATTGGCGCCCGAGACGCCTTCGATGTGGGCCGGTTCGAGCACCCGGCACAAGGTGTTGCTGGGGGTGGCGCCGTACATGTCGGTCAGCACCAGGATGCCGTCGCCCTCGCGCTCGTTCAGCGCGGCCAGTTCGGACAGGCGTGCCTGCAAGGCCTTCTGCCGTTCGTCGGGGTCGGCGTGGCCGGTGAAATCGAGGGTGGCGAGGCCGCGCGGACGCTGTCCCAGCACATGAACCGCGCACTCGACCAGGCTGTCGGCGAGCGAACCGTGCGCGACGATGAGGATGCCTATCATTGCGTAAAGGTCAGAGCAAAAGCCACATTCTAGCGAAGACGGGACTTCATCGCAGGAGAAACCACAACCCGGCCTGCGGCATCCACTGCCAGATAGTCGGCGACGCCGAGGCGGGCAGCATGATTGGCGAGCTGCGCCGGGCCGTCGATGAACAGGGGTTTCGACAGGGCATCCGAGCGCGTGCCCGCCCGTTCGCCCGCGACCAGCACCGTTATCGACTGCATGCCGGTGGCCGGGCTGCCGCTGCGCGGATCGATCAAATGGCAGTAGCGGCGTCCGTCGATATCAAAGGAGCGCTGGTAATCGCCCGAGGTGCCGATCGCCTCGCCGCTCAGCAGATCCAGCGTGGCGAGCGTGCCCGGCTTGCGCGGATGCTGGATGCCGACGCGCCAGGGACGGTCGCCATGTGCTCCGAGTGCGATCACGTTGCCGCCGATGTTGACCAGGGCGTGGTGGATGCCGTGTGCCTTAAAGATGTCGACCGCTTCATCGAGCGCGAATCCTTTGGCGTAGCCGCCGAGATCCAGTTGCACGGCCGGGTTGTCGCTCCAGGCGCTGCCGTTTTCGATATGCAGATCACTCATGCGCGGCGCCGCCTTCACCCAGCGCGCGATGGCGGCGGCATCCGGCACCTTCTCCTGCGGCGAGTCGGAATGAAATCCCCACAGCGCAATCAGTCCGCCGATGGCGGGGTTGAACAGGTCGTCGGACTGGATCGAGAGCGTTCGCGCATCGCGCAGCATCGCCGCGAGTTCGGGCGTGACGGGCGTGCGTTGACCCTGCGCCAGCGCGCTGTTCAGGCGCGACAAATCACTCGGTTGCCAGGCGTGCAGGGTACGGTGCAGTTCGTCGAAACGCGTCAGCACCGCGGCGATCGCCTGCCGCGCCTGTGGCTCCGGCGCACCGTACACGCTGACTTCCACCAGCGTGCCGAACACGTACGACTGCTGCTGCACCAGCGGCGGTGAACTGCAGGCGGCGAGCAGCCACAGCAGCGCCAGCGTCAGTCCCAGCCGCACGGTCTTCATGCGCGCTCCAGCGCGGCGATGAATTGTGCCGCCACGTCGTGCCCGGTCTGGGCCGTGATTTCCTGGAATCCGGTGGGACTGGTGACGTTGATTTCGGTGAGGCAGTCGCCGATCACGTCCAGCCCGGTGAGGAAGATGCCGTTTTCCCTGGCCCACGGCGCGATGGCATCGGCGATCTCGCGATCGCGCACCGACAGGGGCTGCGCGCGGGCGGTACCGCCGGCGGCGAGGTTGCCGCGTGTTTCGCCCGCCTGCGGAATGCGCGCCAGCGCCCACGGCACCACCTCGCCGTCGATCAGCAGGATGCGTTTGTCGCCGTCCCGGATCTCCGGCAGGTAGCGCTGCGCCATGATCGCGCGGCGGCCATGCCGGGTCAGGGTTTCCAGGATGGCGTTGCGGTTGGGGTCGGCAAGCGTCAGGCGGAAGATGCCGGCGCCGCCCATTTCGGTCAGCGGCTTGACGATGACGTCGTGGTGCGCGTCGAGAAAGGCCTGGATGTCGGCCGCACGGGCCGAAATCAGCGTGGGAGCAATGAATTGGGGGAAATTGAGAATTGCCAGTTTTTCGTTGAAGTCGCGCAAGGCGGCCGGACGGTTCAGCACGCGTGCGCCATTGGCCTCGGCAACGCTCAGCAGATGGGTGGCGAGCAGGTAATCGGTATCGACCGGCGGGTCGGTCCGCATCACCACCGCATCGAAATCCTTCAGCGTGCGGACGTCGGTATCAAGGAGGGCGTACCAGTCGTCGTCGGCACGCATGTCGAGCGCGCTGCAGGCGGCGCAGGCGAGGCCATCCCGGATGAACAGCTGGCGCGCTTCGGCAGCGAATACTGCATGGCCACGGGCTGCCGCTGCGCGCATCATCGCCACCGAGCTGTCCTTGTAGGCTTTAAGACCCGCCAGCGGGTCGATTACAAAAAGCAGCCTCATGCGGCAGCGACCGCGTGTTCGGTCTCGTTGAGCGCCTCGTCGAGTTCGATGCTGGCAGCCAGCATCGCCAGTCGCGCAATCACGCCATAGGCATAAAAGCGGTTGGGGCTGGCGTCGGGGTTGGCGCTGCGGTCGGGCATGACGCAGGTGTCATCGAACGCCAGCGGCACGAAATGCATGCCGGGGC
>JBFHXL010000042.1:0-10233 GCA_041599035.1 Thiobacillus sp.
CCCATTTTACCCGCTGCTTAAGGGGTACGGACAGAGGGCGCGGCTAAATCGAAGCGCAGGCGATCGTAATAGCGCCCGCGATAAAGTAGGCGCCGACGTTGGGGCGAGTCGGAAAACGCGCTGCGCGTGTGCAGGACATTATTGCAGAGGAGGCCCATGCCGGGGCGCAGGCGTGCGTGCAGAATGTATTCCGAGCCGTCGAGGATGTCGGCCAGGGCGCCGACGGCGGCCCGTGTGATCACGTCGTCCTTCCATACGATGGAGCGGGTGCGCGCGGTGTAGCGCATGACGAGAAATCCCTCTCTAGGGTCGACCGCAAACACCGGGCCGCTTTGCGCGGCGCGCGCAATATTGGCGTCGTCCATGCGGGCGGGAATGGTCATCGCGTCGGGCTGCATCAGCGCGGCGACGTAATCGGGGTTGATGTCGCGCAGCTGGACATAGGCCATTTCATGGTCCAGCAGCGCATTCTCGCCGCCGCTTTCGGCGTCCTGGGCGCAGTGCAGCGTCATGCCGAGAATGCGGCGGTCGGGCGCGTTGTAATAACCGTCGGTATGCCAGTTGATCGGCTTGTGGGTGTAGGGGATGAACTCGCCGCGCCCGCTGCCCGCGTCGCCCGCCGGGGTGATGCTGGACAGGCCGTCCTCGTCGGCGAGGTAATTGCCTTCCAGGCGGACGAGTCCGAGCTGACGAGCGAGTTGATGCGGCAGGGACTTGTCGGCGGCAGGCAGATGCGGTGCGCTGTAGATGACCATGTTGGCGCGCGTGCAGCATGATTCGAGCGCGCCGATTTCGGCTGCGCTCAGATGGCGCGGGTCGGCCAGCGCCACGACCAGTTCGTCGATGCTGCGCGGATAGGCCGCGAGCTTGGCGTCGCGCCAGGCGCGGTAATCCGTATCGCTGGCGAGGTCGAACGGCGAAGTCGCCATGCCGTGTTTTACTCCGGCGGCAGCATGTCGGGCGAGCCGAAGCCGCGCTTGACCGGCGCGTCGGACAGCAGGCCCTTGAAGCTCTTGCGCACCGTGCCCATCATTTCGGGCATTTCGATGTCCATGATCTGGTCCATGATCCAGGTCTTGTCATCGTCGCCCATCTCGTCACGGATTTGCAGGCTGAGAAAGCGCAACGCCGGAAAGCTGGCCTTGTCGTCATCGGGAAACTCGAATTCGGCGTAGTCGGCGAAGCGACGATTCAGAAAGTCGATGAATTCGGCCTTGTAGTTGCGCTTGGGGTCGGAGCCGACCGACTCGATGATGTTTTCTTCCATCACCTCGCCGAGGCGATTGGAAATGGCCTGCAGCACGGCGACGCGGCGTTCCGGCGACAGCGTGGCATAGGCCATGCGGTCGCAGTAGTGCGCGAGGAAAGCCACAAACTCGGCAATCAGCTTGAAGCCGCGTGCCGGGGTGATGATGTCGTAGTTTTCGCGACCGAGGTTGTCCACCGCCTTGTCGGCGACGCGCCAGGTGGTGGAAGCAACCGCCGAGGCGATTTCTTCGGCGGTTCGTTCACCGTCTTTCTTGAACCAGATAGTGCGGACTCTGACCGGTTTGACCATGCTTATTCTCCTGTGGCGACGGGGCGGGCGGGGTCGCGGATCCACTCGCTCCACGAGCCGGGATACAGCCGTGAACCGGGGAGACCGGCAATTTCCATCGCCAGAATGTTGTGGCAGGCGGTGACGCCGGAGCCGCACATGTGCAGCACCTGCCAGGCCGACTTGCCCTTGAGCAGGGCCTGGTAATTCTCGCGCAATGCTTCGGGCGGCAGGAAGGTGCCGTCCATGTCGAGGTTTTCATCGAACGGCCAGTTGATCGCGCCGGGCACATGGCCGGCCACCGGGTCGAGTGGTTCGAACTCGCCGGAAAAGCGGCGATCGGGGCGGGCATCGAGGATGAGCTGCTCGCCGGTTCGGGAAGCGTGCATGATTTCATCCGCGCCCACGATCTGGCTGGGTTCGGGCAGGCAGGCGCAGGCCGCCTTGTGCGGCGTCGGCAGATCGGCATCGACCGGGCGCTTTTCGCGCAGCCATTTCGGGTAACCGCCGTCGAGCAGGGCCACACCGGGATGGCCGAGCCAGCGCATCATCCACCACAGCCGCACCGCCATGGCGCCATAACTGTCGTCATACACGACCACCTGCTTGTTGACGCCAACGCCCCATGCGCAGAGTTTTTCGGTCAGCACGCGGGAGTCAGGCAGCGGGTGGCGTCCCGTGGCCTCGGTAATCGGAGCGGAGAGGTCGTCGTCCAGGTGAATATAGTGCGCGCCCGGAATATGGGCCTTCACATAGGCCTGACGACCGGCCTCGGTGTCGGTGAGAGTGAAGCGACAGTCCAGGATGACCCAGTTCGGGTCGTCCAGATGGGCGGCCAGGTCTTCGGTGGTAACGAGCGTATTGGAAAACATGAACGGAACCGTGAATAGTGCGCTTCAAGTTGGAAACGGGCAGGGCGGCGAATGCCGCCCAGCCCGCTCAGTGGGACGTTTTGCCCGGATCAGTAGCCGCCCTTGCCGAAAGGCTTGGGCAGACCGGCGACGCGGCAGCCCTGGCGAGCCGGCATGTTGGGAAACAGTTCATACAGCGTTTTTTTCCAGTCCACGCCTTCGTGCAGGTCGGTCAGTTCGGCGACCATGTTGCGGAAGTTGGGGGTCTGTCCGTCTTCCTTGTACTTTTCGCGCAGGAAATTGATGACTTGCCAGTGCGCGTCGGTCAGCTTGATGCCTTCGGCTGCGGCGATAACCGGCACGATTTCATCGCTGAAATTGGCTTCCAGCAGAAAGTCCTCATCGCCTGTTTCCAGTTCTTCGCCGTTTAACATGTACCCCATGATTGCTACTCCTTTCAGGTTTGGTTACTTAAAGAATCACCGGTGCGACCGGTGCGATGGATTTATGCGGAATAAAGATTCCGCAGCCTAACAAATGATTGCGCCCCAGGCCTTCGTCCTGAATCTGCAGGGACTTGTGCGGCGGCACGTCATGCAGCATCAGGCTGAAGCCGCCGAGGGGGCCGGACGCGCTTTGCAGCGTTTGCGGCTTGCCGCAGATAAATCCGCAATGCAGCTGGAAGTGGCCGTCCAGTTCGCGCATCACATCCTGGACGAATTCTTCTTCAGTGCTGGCGCCCGTGTCAACGAAATGAGCGTAGATATGGGCAAACGGGCTGAATTCGCGCGTCTTGAAGCGGCCAATCTGCAGGCTGTGGCCATTCAGGTCCAGAGTCTGGCCGACCAGCTGTTGCGCGGCGTCCACCCGGGTCTTGGGTACACGAATAAACAGCTTGGCGCGCCGGTTGATATTGAGCGCAAGGTCGCCACTGTTGGTTTCGGCGCCTTTCAGGTGCTGGATGCCGCTTCCCGCATCCTCTCCCAGCCACGGCAGCCGTTTCAGTAGTTCGTCCGCCAGCTGTTGCGCGTGATCGACCGGAATGGTGGTGCCGACCAGATCGAATTGCAGGTCGATCATGTGGGCCGTATATTCCACCGGCTTGTTTTCCGGCCAGCCTGCCCAGTTCAAGATGCCTCCCCGGCGTGTTCCTGGGCCCACGCATGCATCAGGTCCGCCCACTTCTGGGCGCTCACAGGGTCCACGTCAAAGATGGTGAAGCGCTTGTTTTCACGAATGCGGATGCGCAGAAACGGCACCCCGCCCGATTCGTGGGCGAGGTGCTGAAAATCGATTTCCTGGCCGCCGAACGGCAACCGCATCTTGTCTAGGGGCGTAATCTCGGGCATGAAAACTCAATCTCTGTCGCTTCGATTTGCATAATGTCTAACGCCGCAATCGCGCACGTCAGACAAGAAGACTTGCATTAATGGGGGCATTACCTGATATTGCAAGCCTGCTTCGGGCAGGGTGCTTGTGCTTACGGCAATATTTTAATACTCTTATCGGTTCCTGTGGCGGGGATGTAATGTCGCACGCTTCGCCGGAATGGGGTATTACCGCGTTGGGGAAACCCGGCTACTCCCTATGGGTAGGTATTGAGCTTGCCCACATGGGGTAGATGATTAACCCATGAGGATGATGGCGGTGCGACTGCTACGCTATTAAGATACTGATATCATGTAATGCTCATCAGTTATGCGGTATTTGGGCCATTGCCGTGCGCTTGGGCGCCGTCTACTCCATGTGGGCGGGTCGGGGCCTACCCATATGGAGTAGGTGGTTTACCCAAGAGAATGATGGCGGCACGGCGGCTGCGCGATTAAGGTTCTGATATTCCGTTGGGCTATCAGCTGAGCGGGCATTTCGAAATGTTCTAGGAGAGAAAACGATGGCAAAGAAGATGATTGATACGCCCAATCTGGACGAGCTCGAGAGCGGCCCGTGGCCCAGCTTCGTGACCGGACTGAAGCGTCTGGCAAAAGATAACGACATGATGGTTGACCTGATGGGTCAGCTGGAAACGTCCTACCAGCACATGAAGGGCTACTGGAAGGGGGGTACGGTTGGTGTGTTCGGTTACGGTGGTGGCGTGATCCCCCGTTTCACCGAGCTGAAGGATGAAAACCATCAGCCGCTGTTCCCCGAGGCAGCCGAGTTCCACACCCTGCGCATCCAGCCGCCTCCCGGCATGCATTACACCTCCGATCTGCTGCGCAAGATGTGCGACGCCTGGTCGGAAACCGGTGGTTCGGGTCTGATTGCATTCCATGGCCAGTCCGGCGACATCATGCTGCAGGGCTGTAAAACGGAAGACGTCCAGCCCGCATTCGACAAGTTCAACGAAATGGGCTTCGATCTCGGCGGCGCCGGTCCTGCGCTGCGCACCTCGATGTCCTGCGTCGGTGCTGCCCGTTGCGAAATGTCCTGCTTCGACGAAGCCAAGGCGCTGCGTATCGTCATCAACAACAACATCGACGACATGCACCGTCCGTCGCTGCCCTACAAGTTCAAGTTCAAGTTCTCCGGTTGCCCGAACGACTGCGTCAACGCCATTCAGCGTTCCGACATGGCCACCATCGGCACCTGGCGCGACAACATCCGCGTCAACGAAGCGCAGGTCCAGGACTACATGAGGGCCCACGGCATGAACGATCTGGTCAATGACGTGGTCAGCAAGTGCCCGACCAAGGCGATCACCCTGGTTGAGTCCGGCAAGTTCCAGGCTTCGGCAAACGTGTCCGCCGCCGATCTGGGTAACGGCCAAACCATGTGCATCGACAACAAGAACTGCGTGCGCTGCATGCATTGCCTGAACGTCATCCCCGGCGGCCTGCTGCCCGGTAATGACAAGGGTGTCAGCATCCTGGTGGGCGGCAAGAGCGTGCTGAAGATTGGTGCGACCATGGGTACCGTCGTGATTCCGTTCATGAAGCTCGAGTCCGACGAGGACTTCGAAAAGCTGAACGAGCTGTCGCGCAACATCATCGACTTCTTCGCTGAAAACGCGCTGGAGCACGAGCGTACCGGCGAGATGATCGAGCGTATCGGTCTGGCCAACTTCCTCGAAGGCATGGATATCCCGGTTGATCCTCGCATGATCAGCCAGCCGCGTGCCAACCCGTACTTCCGTTCCGACGATTGGGACGAGCAGGTCGAGAAGTGGAACGAGTACAAGCAGTCATCCGCAGCTTAAGTTTCTTATACCGCGGGCCTCGGTGCGAACCGAAGCCCGTGCATTAAAACAGTTGGAGATAAATCATGGCAGAAATGCGTCCTCCTATTGAATCCGGCGCTCCGGATCCGATGCCCTACATGCACCCCGTGATGGTGAAAAACTATGGCAAGTGGGCTTTCCATAGCCATCCGAAGCCGGGTGTTCTTTATCATCGCGCCGAATCGGGCGATGAGGTCTGGACCGTCAAGGCCGGTACCGCGCGTCAGATGGATCACTACACCATCCGCGAGCTGGCTGACATTGCCGACCAGTACGGCGACGGCTTCGTGCGTTTTACCGCGCGTTCCAATATCGAATACATGGTGGCCGATGGCGCCAAGGTCGAGCCGCTGATCAAGGCGCTGAACGACAAGGGTTACCCCATTGGCGGCACCGCCAACTCGGTGTCGATGATTGCGCACACCCAGGGCTTCCTGCACTGCGACATTCCCGGTACCGATGCTTCCGGCGTGGTCAAGGCGCTGATGGACGAGCTCTATGATGACTTCGTCAAGTGCGAAATGCCGAACCGGGTCAAGCTGTCGACCTCCTGCTGCGAAATCAACTGCGGCGGCCAGGCTGACATCGCCATCATCATGCAGCACACCAAGCCGCCGAAGATCAACCATGATCTGGTCGCCAACGTGTGTGAGCGTCCTTCCGTCGTGGCACGCTGCCCGGTGGCTGCGATCCGTCCCGCACTGGTGAACGGCAAGCCGTCGCTGGAAGTGGACGAGAAGAAGTGCATCTGCTGCGGCGCCTGCTTCCCGCCCTGTCCTCCGATGCAGATCAACGATCCCGAGCATTCCAAGGTCGCAATCTGGGTGGGTGGCAAGAACTCCAACGCCCGTTCCAAGCCCACCTTCCACAAGCTGGTTGCGAGCGGCCTGCCGAACAACGCACCGCGCTGGCCGGAAGTGGCTGAAGTGGTCAGGAAGATCCTGGCCACCTACAAGGCGGATGGCAAGCCCTGGGAGCGCATGAACGACTGGATCGAGCGGATTGGCTGGCCTGCATTCTTCGAGAAGACCGGTCTGCCCTTCACCAAATATCATATTGATAACTGGCGTGGCAGCCGTTCCACCCTGAACGCTTCGGCGCATATTCGCTTCTAAGCAGTTTCAGGACGCTACGGCACCGTCGCCGCTTCGGCGGCGACGGTGGCTTGATAAAAGTAGACTGATTATTCGGAGTTTGATCCAGCCATGCAATTCGGCATACTTGTTAACGAAGGGCCTTACACCCATCAGGCCAGTGATTCCGCCTATCTCTTTGCCCGTACGGCGATCGAGAAAGGCCACACGGTTCCGCGTGTTTTCTTCTATCACGATGGGGTGAACAATTCCACGCGTCTGGCAACGCCTCCGCAGGATGATCGCAATATCTCCGCTCGCTGGTCCAAGCTGGCGGCAGACCACGGTGTAGATCTGGTGGTTTGTGTGGCAGCTGCGCAGCGTCGCGGTATCAATGACGATGTTCTGGCGCCCGGCTTCCGGATTTCCGGTCTGGGACAGTTGGTGGAAATGGGTATTCAGTACGATCGTCTCGTGACGTTCGGCGACTGATGGCCAAAGATTGAGATAATCGAGATGAGTGAAATGGACGATATGGATGACGGCTCCGGCGTCGTCAAAAAATTCATGTTTCTGAACCGCAAGGCGCCGCACGGTACCGTGTACGCGCTGGAGGGCCTGGAGGTGGTGCTGATTACGGCCGCGTTCGATCAGGATGTGAGCATGGTGTTCACCGATGATGGTGTGTACCAGTTGATGAAGGGCGTCGACTCCAAGGGTATCGAGGTCAAGGACTTCTCCAAGACCTATCGTGCACTGGACGGCTACGACATCGAGAAATTGTATGTTGACCAAAAGTCGATGGATGCACGTGGTCTGACTGAGGAAGACCTGATTGTGGATGTGACGGTGCTCTCCGCTGATGAGATGGCGAATCTCATGGCTGAGCAGGACGTCGTGATCAGCTTCTAAGGGGACGGATATGCTGCATATTGTAAATAAATCGGCTACAGAACGGGGCTCGCTGGATAGCTGCCTCGCCATGGCCACAAAGGGTTCTGCTGTATTGCTGATCGAAGACGCGGTTTATGCGGTGACGAATGGCAGCGCGGCAGCCGCGAAAATCCAGGCAGCGTCGGCTGACCTCAAGATTTACGCACTCGGTCCTGATCTGGCGGCGCGTGGTATGGCTGGGCGTGTGCTGGACGGAGTCAATGTCGTGGATTACGGCGGTTTCGTGGATCTGGTTGCAGAACACAACAGCTGTCAGTCTTGGCTGTAACTTTTAACTGAAGGAGTATTGCTATGCCCATGGTGGAAATCGCCGGTAAAGAAGTCGAAGTCGACGAAGAAGGTTATCTGGTCGACCTGTCGCAGTGGAACGAAGACATTGCCAAGTACATGGCTGTCGAGGAAAAGGTCGAAATGACCGAAAGCCACTGGGAGGTGGTCAACTTCCTGCGTGAGTACTATGCCGAATACCAGATCGCACCGGCTGTTCGCGTGCTGACCAAGGCTATTGGCAAGAAGCTTGGACCTGAGAAGGGCAACAACAAGTACCTGTACGAACTGTTCCCCTACGGTCCCGCCAAGCAGGCCTGTAAGATTGCCGGCCTGCCCAAGCCGACCGGTTGTATCTAAAGTTGTAATGCTTTCGGGTCGCCCTGGTGAAGTTTCCGGGGCGGCTTTGATTCAGGGGTGTGTTTCCAAATCGAATGTTCGCCTGCGGCAAGCTGCGCGGAGCGTGCGTTTAATTTGAAAACAGACACGCAGTTAGGGGATAGGAATTGTCAACATTGACGATGGTTTACGCCGGGATGTTCTACCTTGCGACCTTGGTGATGGTGGTCGGGCTGGTTTACAAGGTGCTCGACTATAGCCGCACGCCCGCGCCGCTGAAGATTCCGACTACGCCTGCGCCCACGACGCGGAGCGGGGTTGCATACCGCATGGCCAAGGAAGTGGTGGTATTCGAGTCGCTGTTCAAGTCCAACAAGTGGATCTGGACGTTTGGCTGGCTGTTTCACTTCGGGATGTTTCTGGTGCTTGCGCGCCATTTGCGCTATTTCACCGAGCCGGTGTGGTTCTGGGTCGCCATTATTCAGCCGTTCGGCAAATATGCCAGCATCATGATGGTGGTCGGCTTGGCGGGGTTGCTGGCGCGGCGCTTCCTGGTGGACCGCGTGCGTTACATTTCCACCCCGTCCGACATATTGATGCTGCTGTTGCTGTTGGCGATTGGCCTGTCCGGCATGATGATGACGTTTGTCGTGCATACCGACATCATTTCGCTCAAGGCGTTTTTCCTGGGCCTGATGTATCTGGATATCCAGCCGTTGCCGCAAGACCCGATCCTGATGGTTCACCTTGCGCTGGTGGCGGTGTTGATGCTGATCTTCCCGCTCAGCAAGTTGCTGCACGCACCGGGCGTGTTCTTTAGCCCCACGCGCAACCAGGTGGACAATCCGCGGGAACAACGCCATTTGGCGGCGTGGGCTGCCCGACTCGATCAGAAAAGCTGATTACCAGGCTTCACGCAGCGTAGACAAGCACGGACAAAGGACTTACAAGTGGCCGCTCCAGAATTTGATGTTCCGGAAATCAAAGACGAAATCGAAGTTCCCAAGTTGCGGGAAGGCGCGATGGCGCATGTCAAAACCTTTCCTGCGCCCAAGGCTACCCAGGATTTCATGGGTTATCCGCATGAGCTGGGCGAGGACTGGAAAGAGCGCGCGATCGACAAGATGGGCGATTTGCTGGGCAAATACCGCTCGCTGAAAGTGTTTTTGGATGCCTGCGTGCACTGCGGCGCATGTACCGACAAATGCCACTACTATCTTGGCACGTCCGATCCGAAGAATATGCCGGTAGCCCGCCAGGATCTGATGCGTCAGGTCTATCGCCGCTACTTTACGACGGCGGGCAAACTGTTTCCGAAACTGGTCGGCGCCAAGGATCTGACCCAGGACATTCTCGGCGACTGGTACAACTACTACCATCAGTGTTCGGAATGTCGGCGCTGCTCGGTGTTCTGCCCGTACGGCATTGATACGGCTGAAATCACCATGGCCGGCCGCGAGATTCTGAATTACGTCGGCATGGGGCAAAAGTATTCGAACGATATTCTGGGCAAGGTCCAGAAGATCGGTAACAACCTGGGCCTGCCTGGCCCCGCGTTGATGGACACGCTGGAGGGCCTGGAAGAAGACGTCGAGGCGGATACGGGCGTGCCGGTCAAGCTGCCGCTGGACGTCGTCGGCGCAGAAGTATTGCTGATTACGCCGTCCGCAGACTTTTTCTCCGAGCCGCATGTGGAATCCCTGATTGGCTACGCCAAAGTGTTTCACGCTGCCGGAATCAGCTGGACCTTGTCCTCGTACGCTTCCGAAGCGGGCAACTTCGGCCTCTTCAACGGCAATTACGAAACCATGCGCAACGTCGCCATGCGGATCCGCGACGAAGCCCTCAGGCTGGGTGCCAAGCGCATCGTGGTCGGCGAGTGCGGCCATGCCTGGCGCGTGGCATACAGCTTCTGGAATCCGCTGACCGGCATCGGTTATGGCGGCAATGATCCCTTCTCGATCGAATTGCAGAAGCAGCTTGATCCGGCCTATC